>NZ_VKHT01000009.1 GCF_014141535.1 Streptomyces alkaliphilus
GTGCGGGGGCGAGGAGCCCCCGCAAGCCGCAGGGGGCCACTTGCTCATGTATTAAGAGGGGATATGCGTTTGCGCAGGTCAGAGGGTGTTCCCAGGGTCTGGAAGCGTTATTCGAGGTACGGTTTCGCAACAAGTCATTTCCTATGGGCAATGTGTTGTTGCAAAAGAGAACATTGCGCCGCGAGGGCCGGGGCGATGCGCACCGGGACGGCCCTCGCGGGGGGACGCAGGGCGCCGGGTTTCCCGGGAGAAAGGAGAGGGGACACATCGGGACAACGCCTTGCCCATAGGCAAGATGAAGGTAGGGTGTGCGTACTTCCGGTTGCCCCGAAGCGGCGACGGCACCACAGGAGACGGGACCACAGAAGGGGGAGGGGTATGCCGCAGCTCGGTCCGGACCGCCGCGAGGCCGTCGACCGGACCACCGGGGAGATCCTCCAGCTCGAACTCTTGGAATCCGACAGCGACCAATCCCGGGCCAAGCCGCCGATCCGCTACGACTGGAGCCCACCGGGGCGTCACGTCAACGTCGGCAAGCGTCTGATGTCGATGGTCTGGCACAAGGAATCGGGCTACGACCAGAACGACCGCGACGTCCTGGGCTTCTTCATCGCCCACGCCCCGGAGGGCACCGAACCCCTCCGGCTGACGTTCAAGGAGATCAGCGAGATCCTGGGACTGCGCCGCGACACGGTCAGTCGTTCGGTGGGTAGACTCCATCTGGGAGGTCTCCTGCTGGAGACGGAGAAGGTCGGCAGGATCCGCTTCTTCCGGATCAACCCCCGCGCCGCGTTCGACGGATCGGCCGGCGCACAGGTACAGGCGACCATAGAGGCCCGGCACCCGGTGGTCCCGGCGCCCGCACCACCGGCGAGGAAAGCACCCGCCAGGCCGGCCGGCCGAAGGAGGAAGGCATCGTGACAGCGGCGACGCAGCGCAGCGAGGTCCCCGTGACCGCGGAGCTGGTGCACGCCATCCTCTTGAAGACCGGCGGTTGGCAGGGCGCCGACCTCAGAGTGCTGCTGTACTACCTGACCGCCGCCCCCATCGGCGGCATCGTCCGGGAAACCGGCAAGGAGATCGCCCACAAGCTCATGCTCTCCGAGGGCAACGTCTCCAAGAGCATCAAGCGACTGCGCGATGGGGAGTGGATCACCCTCGCCTACTCCGTGGGCAACGTCCGCTTCCACAAGGTCGGGCCACAAACCCTGGCCCTCACGGGCGCCTCCGCCCCCGCGGAGCAGCCCATGGCCGAGGTCCATCACCTTTCCCTGCATCGTTCGCGAGATCGAGGGTGACCTCTGCGTCGGCCCACGCGTCACCGGCGCGCGGGCCGACGGCCTCCTCCCGACCGGCAGGGGGTCTCGGATCCGTGATGGACCGGTGTCCCGAGGCCTGGGGACCGGGGGACACCGGGGCCGGTGGGAAAGCCGTTACGGAGAGCTTCGGACGTATTGGGTGACCGCGCGTTCCGCCGTGACTGCGAGGAGCCGGTGCAGACCGCGCTGGTTGCGGAGGCGGGAGGCGTCCAGCGCCAGCACGGCACGGTCGCAGCCCAGATCCCGCAGTTCCCCGAGCGCGATCGCGATCAGCGCGAGACCGATGCCCAGGCCCCGGGAGGCCGGAGCCACGGTCATGTCCACGATCCGACCCTTTCTCCCGCCGGCCTGCGCGAGGACATGGCCCACGGGCCTACCGGCCATCTCCATCAGGAGGCTGACGCCGCCACCCCGCTCCGTCGTCACATCGAACTGGGCCAAACGGGCGCGGAACATCTCATAGCCGAGTGTTCGGGCCCCCCTCGTGCGGGTGAGGCCGTGGATGGTGTGCAGGGCACGCACGTCGTCGGGATCGATGCCGATCCGTCGCACCAGGGCGCCGGCGGGCAGGTCGGGGGGCAGGGGGGCACGGAACAGGTCGATCTCGCTCTGGACGTAGGTGACCCGCCGCCTGAAGCCCATCTCCTCGAGAACACGGGGAACCACCGGATCACCGATCAACACCCCGCCCACGGTGACCTCCGTGGTCTCCACCCATTTCCGGGAAAGCACGGCGGCGCGGTCCATGAGGCGGGTTAAGAGGGCACGCGCCATGATCTCGTCGTCTTCACCGGGCAGAACGGTGAGAGTGCAATCCAGGGAGGGACCGCCACGGACCGTCAGGGCCGCCCGGGCGGCCACATCACCCGGGGGGTGGGTCAGACACCAGCTGCTGCACCGCGGGTCGTAACCCGGATGGTCGGTTTCCAGAAGAACATCCTCCCGGGTACACCAAGCGGTGCCCGTGACGGCTTCCTCGTATATCCGAATGAATTGGACGAGCCTGTCCAGGGGTACGTCCGCCGAATTCTTCACCGCCAGGTGCGGGGGCAGGACCATGTGGTGGGGGACTCCTTCGGACTCGTCTCGCTCGCAGGGGCGACGGGGAGGATGAATGAAAGTGGGGCGTGTTCGATCGGTGCGACGGTCGGGAGGAATCGCCGTGGTACCGCTCCATCGGGTTCCCGGCCCCCGCCCCACGCCCGTACCGGGGAGGGAGCGCCGGTACGTCCCGGTCGCGGATCGCGGACCCGTCCGACCCCGGGGGCCGGGGCATCGGCGGGATTCGGCGAATCGACACGGGAGGGCGAGCCCTTTCACCACGCCCGTTTCGAACCGGGGAGCCGGCGCCCTCGCGGCGTGCCCCCGGCGCCGGGCACCGGGGGCGCCCCGACCGACGGCACATCGCGTGTGATCCGACCCTCCCGGGCGGCAGGTTCCCCGGGGCCCGGCGACGCGTCCCGGAGCGGGTTCAGTTCCCCGGGCATCGGGGTGACCGACGATCCGCCCACCCACCGACACGAACGTTTTGTTCGCGGTCGGCCATCGAACGGTTCACAGATACTCTCCCAGGAAATGCGTCTCGAGTTCGGCGGAGATCTCGGCACGGAGTTCTTCCTCGGACTCCCCCATTGCCGCGAGCCACTCCTCGAACTCCGCTTCCTCCTCGGAAGGCGTGGCCCGGCCACCTGCCTCGGTGTCGGTGTATTCCGGGTCGAAGCCATCGCGTCCGGTCATGCTCCGCACCCCTTTCTTCTCACACGCAGGCCGAAAAACTTACGAAGAGCGGCGAGCCGTCTCTTTCGCCTATTTCGGATGATCTCAGCGCTGCGTGAGGGCTGCATCTTCCGAACTGCCCTCATCGAGCCGACACCGCCCGGTCATCCTGTCAGGCGGCGGTATCCAGAAAGCCCGGCGATCCGGGGGTCGGACGGGCCCGGGCCATCCACAGAATCTGGGACAGCATCCTCAGGAGTCGTTCCTCCCGGGGAACCGTCTGCTCCTCCTCGGACCCCGGTGCCCGGGGGATCACCACGCCCACCGAAGCGGGCCGCCCGCGGACCGCGCGGCCGATGGCGCGCAGCGTGGCCAGGGTGGCCTCCGCGTCCCCCGACGCGGCACCGACGGCCACACAGCCGATGGCCCGTCCGTCGAGATGGGGGACCGGTTCCCGCAGGTCGGAGATGTAGTCCAGGGCGTTCTTCAACAAACCCGAAACGGTACCGTGGTAGGCGGGGGAGACCAGGACGACACCGTCGGCGGAGCGAAGTTCGTTGAGGAATTCCCCCACCTCGTGCCGGGTCTCGGAGAGTCCCGGCCGGTAGGCGGGAAAGTCGATGCCGGCTCCCTCGAAGACCCGGACCGTCGCGTCCTGTTCGGCGCAGCGCCGGGCGCACCAGTTGACCACGCGATCACAGGTCGAACCCTCTCGCAACGACCCGCTGACCAGCACGATGTGCGGTTTTTTCCCGGGCGCCGAGCGCCCCGGCGTCCGCCGGGAGACCTCCCCCGGTACCGGGGGAAGGAGCCTCCGGGAGCGGCTCGGGAAGGGCTTCCACCCCAGCACGTCGTCGATGCCGCCCGACCGGCCGTGACCGGCACCGGTGACCTCCCCCTGCCCGCGGGGCTCCTGTCCGCGGGACCCCGACAGAGCCCCGACCGGCCGCCCCGGGGCCCCCCGGCCACGCGCCGCGAGCACCAAGGCGGTGGTCCGCTCCATGCGTTCGCGCTCGTACGCCACCAGCGCGGAGGGGACCGAGTCATGGGAACCCAGCGCGTCGGCGAGGGCGAGCGCGTCCTCCAGCGCCGTGCCGGGGCCCTCCCCGAGGACGGGGACCATGGGGTGCGCGGCGTCACCGAGCAGGGCGACCCGACCGTCCACCCAGCAAGGTGCCGGGTCGCGATCATGGACATCGGTCACGACGATGCCGTGCGGATCGGAGTTCCCGATCAGCTCCACCACCGGCGGATACCAACCGATGAGGGCCTCGACCAGATCCCGCCGGGCCCGGTCGGGCCCCTTGGCCGGCCAGACGCCGGGAGGAGAGGCGATGGTGGCCGTCCAGTACACCGTGTCGCCACGGACCGGGGTGACGCACAGGCGAATGTCCCGTCCCTCGAACGTGTACAGGCGAGGTCCCGGCACCGAACCACCGGTGAGGCCGCTCATCGAGGCGTAGCCCCGGTACACGGGGGCGCCGTCACCGACGACACGCCGCCGGATCGCCGAGTCGATGCCGTCCGCGGCCACGAGGGCCGCGCACTCCACACTCCTGTCCCCGGACAACCGCACGGTGACGCCGTCGTCGTGGGTGACGTAGTCCTCCACCCCGCTGGAGAGCAGCACGGCCGCGCCCGCCGCGAGGGCTTCGTCGAGCAGCGCCCGTTGCAGCGCGGACCGCAGAAGAAGGATCCGCGGCCCTCCGCGGGGCCCACCCGGCGGATCGATGGGCTCCTCCGCCAGGACCGTGCCCCCCGGGTCCATCACCAGCCGCACCCCGCCGGGTGGGGCGACCCGGCCCAGTTCGCGGAGCCGGTCGCCCAGGCCACCCCCGAGGGCGTCGACGGCCCGCACGCCATCGGGGGAGAGGACCAGTCCTCTCTCCCGGGTGTCGAGCCGCTCGGCCCGTTCGATGACCGTGACCTCCATGCCCCGACCGGCCAGCGCGATGGCCGTCGCGAGTCCGCCGATACCGCCTCCCGCGACTGCAACCGACTCTCTCCTGGCCATGGCGCGGCTCTCCCTCTCCCGGATGTACGGGTGATGTGTGACGTTTCGACCCGTTCCGTGCGATCGGGCGCATCCCGGGAGAGGGCACCTCGTGACTTCTCCCCGGGAATGGTCGTCCCGCGCCCTTCCGTGGCGGTGCGCGTGGTCGCGACCACGGAAGGGCGCGCGGCGGTCGGACGGGACCGGCCGGGCAGGACCTCGCCGAGGAAACCACCGGTGATGCCCGGCGGGCAACAAAACACTCGACGGGACGGAGACTTCAGCAACTCAACGGATCCGAGGAGGGTTTTGGGTGTCGGATCCGCGGGGGCGGCGCGGCGAGACGGCCCGCCACGACGACAGCGGTCCTCAACGCGGCCCACGAGGTGAGTTCCACCAGTTCCCGGTCGCCGGGGTGGTGCTCACGAAAGGCGGCGACGTCGGCGCCGGTGAGCTGCTGCGCGGAGAACGCGGTCAGCAGCGCGATCCGCCCGATGGCACGCTGGTCCGGCTCCCGGAGCCCGGCAAGCGCGGCTTCCAAGCGGGCACGCCCCGGACCGGGGGCTCCCTCGCCGTCGTCCGCGAGTCGATCGGTGAGAAGCGCGCGCACCGGATGGGGCACCCAGCGTGCCGCGTGCTCCACCGCGGCGACCGAACGGGCGAGGGCGTCCGCCACCGCCGGAGCGGCCTTTGCCCATCGCAGTTCCGACGGCAGCGGAGCCCCGGGCAGCAGGTCGTCGTCGGCGTCCGTGTCGAGGGAGCCCCCCGCCGGGCGCATGGTCCTGGCGACGGCGCGCAGGATCGGGCCGCGCAGGGCGGCGGGGGCGGGCACGGGGGAGTCGTCGAGGAAGACGTTCACCATGCGGTTGAGGTAGTGGAAGGTGAGCGCGACCCCGATGATCTCCGCGGTCTCCCCGGCACCGAACGGGGCCGGTTCCCCCTGTCCGGCGCCCGAGCGCAGCCACGCGGCGGCCTCCGCGCCCGGCGTATCGGGTGTCGGGCGCGGCAGGGTGTCCACGGCGGCCTGGTGGATGTCGACGCAGTACGGGCAGGAATTGGCCCGGGAGACCTCGGTGGCGACCGCCTCCTTGACCGCCCGACCGACCCTGCCCTCGGTCAGAAGGGTCCGACTGAGCAGCAGCCAGCACGCCGCGAGCGGTCCGGGGGCGCTGGAGTGCAACGCCAGGGGCGGCGCGAGCACCCCGAACTCCCGCTCGGCCCGCGCGTACACGCGGGCCACCTCACCCCCGGCCCGGTTCGGGGGAACCGCCGTGACGTGGTGAATATCGCGCAACGAGCCCCGCACGACGGCCCGGACGATCGTTCTCGTCGTCATCGTGATGCCCTTCCCGAACAAGGCGTCGCCCGGTGGTCGGCGGGACCGTACCCGGCCCCGCCCGAGCCTCGGACGCACGCGTACTGGTTTCCGTCGTTCCCCGCGCGGTGCCGGTCCGGGAGACCGCGTCGGGGCCGATCCGGTTGCTCCCCGCCGCCCGTTCCCGACGCGGGATCCGCTCCCGGCCCGTTTCCCGGTGGCGTGTGGCGCGGGCCCCGCGCCACACGCCACCGGGGTCGATCCTGACACCGGCGACCCGCGGATCCGTTATCCGATCGTGCGCCCCGGGCGCTCCCGTCACGGCCTCGGCGCACCCACCGGCACGGTGCAGCAACCGTGGAGATGCGGCCGGCCCGCCGGGAATCGAGGATGAACCGCCGTGCTGCTGGAAAGCGGTCGGGCGCCTCGAGGGGAGTGACGAACCGTGGAAGACACGACGGATCCGACGGAGATCGGAAAGCACTACGACGCCCGCTCACCCATCGGCAACGAATTCCGTGGCGGGGAACTGCACATGTGGTACTGGTACGACCACCAAGACGACACACCACTGCCGGAGGCCGTGCGTCGTATCACCCGCAAGGTCACCGAAACCCTGGGGTTGCGCCCCGGCGAGCACGTGCTGGACGCCGGGTGCGGCCCGGGGGAGACGGCGCTGTTCCTGGCCCGGGACCACGGGGTTCGGGTGACCGGCGTGACCGTGAGCGGGTTCGAACTTGGCCGGGCCCGTGAACGGGCCGAATCCGCGGGGCTGACCGATCGGGTGGACTTCCGGTACGGCGACTACACGAACCTGCCCTTTCCGGAGAACTCCTTCGACGCCGTGCTGGCACTGGAATCCCTGCAGAACGCGCCCGACCCGGCCCGGGTGCTCGGTGAGCTGTACCGGGTGCTGCGTCCCGGTGGCCGTATCGCGTTCTCCGATTTCACCCTGGAGAACACGACCGAACCGGAGCGGGTGGAGCGCTTCATGACGACACTGAAGCTGCCGGTGCTGCCCACCCTCCCCCAGTGGCTGGAGTACACGCGGGCGGCCGGGTTCGAGGTCGCGGAGTACACGCAGTGCGGACCGCGCGTGTTCGGCATGAAAGGGAAGTACCTGAAGGCCGCCATGAACATGCGGGAGGAGATGGCGGACAGGTTCGGTCACAGCGGTGTGGCGGAGTTCTCCCGGATGCACCGGGGCTTCTTCGCACCCCGCAAGGACCAGATCGGCTACGCCATCATCGGCGCGGGCAAACCGCACCGACCCCGATGACCGGGAGGCCCGGGAGGGACGCCGGAAAGCGGACGCGGCACGGAACAGGTACGCAATCCAGAAGACGCCCGGGACACCCCCCGGCACCATACTGATGGCCGAGCGCCGCACCCTGGCGGACGGACATCGGCCGCGGGCGAGCCGGTGGGGCCCGCCCGTCCACGCGGCGACACCACCGTCACGTGCGCACCCGTTCCCCGCGCGTTCGGGCACGGCCGCCACGACCCTCACCGAGTGGAAGGACTCCCCGATGCGGGTTCTCTTCGTCACCAACCCCTTCAGGGCACATCTGTACGTACAGGTCCCGTTGGGGTGGGCGCTCCGTACCGCGGGGCACGAGGTGTGTGTCGCGGGCCCGCCGGACATGGCCACCGCCATCGCGAACACCGGGTTGCCCGGGGTGTCGGTCGGCCCCGAACTCCTCCTCGAGAAGAAGATGGCGCAGGCGGTGCCGGACGACGCGCCGATGAAGATGGCGGGGACGGCGCCGGGGGACCGGCAGGCGGGCCCCGTGGACCCGAGAGCCCTGCGCACCGGCAAGTCGAGGCAGGAGGACTTCGGTTGGGGCGACCCCCGGGTCGAGCTGGAGGATTTCACCGCGGGCGTGCGCGATGTCTTCTGTCCGGACTCCGCCTTCGACGACCTGGTGGACTTCGCCCGGCTGTGGCGACCCGATCTGGTGATCACGGATCCGACCGCTTTTCCCGGCGCGGTGGCGGCCCGGGCCGTGGGAGCCGCACACGCCCGGATGCTGTGGAGCGTGGACCGGGTGGCGCAGCTGCGCGCCGCCTGCCGCTCCGGCTCCGGGGACGCCGGCGACCCCATGCGGGAGTGGCTGGAGCCGATCCTGCGAAGGCACGGCTGTGATTTCGACGAGACCGCGGTCCTCGGGCAGTGGACCATCTCCCCCTCCCCGCCGTGGATCCGGCAGCCGGAGGGCATCCCCTACCTTCCCGTGCGCAACATGGCGTTCAACGGGCCCTCGACCGTCCCGGGATGGGTGTACGAGCGCCCCACCCGGCGCCGCGTGTGCATCACCCAGGGCATCTCGCACCGTGATGCCACCATCGGGGGCTCCGCATCGGTCCGGGCGCTCCTCGACGCGGTGGCCGACCTCGACGTCGAGGTGATCGCGACCCTGGACGCCGGGCAACTCGGCTCCGTGACCATCCCCGACAACGTGCGTGCCGTCGACTTCGTCCCCCTGAACGCCCTGCTGCCCTCCTGCTCGGCGTTCGTCCACGAAGGCGGCACCGGGGCCTTCGCCTCGGCACTCGAGCACGGTGTTCCACAGATCATCGTCCCCAACGACTTCAAGGTCGAGAAGTGGGGCGGCCCGCTGGCCATGGCGAACGGCCTGGAGAGCCGCGGTGCCGGGGTGTACGCGGGCAACTCCGGCACCTTCTCCGCCCGGGCGCTGCGGGACGGTCTCGAGCTGGTCCTGGGGGACCCGTCCTATGCCGCCCGGGCCGCCCTGCTGCGCACCGAGATCAAGGCGATGCCGACCCCGAACGAGATCGTGCCGCCCCTGGAGAAACTGACCGCCGAATACCGCACCCCCCGTGCCTAGCAGGGCCTGCCCGCGTCGAATTCACAGGAGCACCGCATGGAAGGCAGCATGAACATCACCGAGTGCACCGAGTGTCGCATCTGTGGCAACCGCAACCTGCATCCCGTTCTCGACCTGGGAACCCAGGCGCTGACCGGCATCTTCCCCGGCCCCGGCGAGAGCGTGCCCACCGCCCCGCTGGAACTCGTCAAGTGTTCCCCGGACGGTTGCGGCCTGGTCCAGCTGCGACACACCGCCGACCTGTCGCTCATGTACGGCGCCCACTACGGATACCGCTCCGGTATCCGCCCCTACATGATCAACCACCTGCACGGAAAGGTGGAGAAGCTCACCGGGATGGTGGGCGGTCTCGGTCCCGATGATCTGGTGCTCGACATCGGAAGCAACGACGCCACCCTGCTCCGGGGCTATCCGGCGAACGGCCCCACCCTGGTGGGGATCGACCCGACGGGGGAGAAGTGGCGCTCCCACTACCCCGACCACATCGACCTGATCCCGGACTTCTTCTCCAAGGCGGGCTTCACCGAGCGGTACGGCGATCGCAAGGCCAGGATCGTCACCTCGATCGCGATGTTCTACGACCTGCCGGACCCCACCGGGTTCATGGCCGACGTGCGCGACATCCTCACCGACGACGGCGTGTGGCTGGTCGAGATGAGCTACCTGGTCTCCATGCTGGAGGTGCTGGCCTACGACGCGGTGTGCCATGAGCACCTCGAGTACTACGCGCTGGCCCAGATCGAGTGGATGGCCGAACGCGTCGGGCTCACCGTGGCGACGGCCGAGGTCACCCCGGTCAACGGCGGCAGCCTGTGCCTCACCCTCGTCAAGGACCCCTCCCGGCACACCATCGACACCGCCGGGATCGAACGGATCCGTCGGCGGGAGGCGGAACTCGAGCTGTCCACCATGGCCCCCTACGAGGACTTCGCACGCCGTGTCCGCCATCACCGTGACGAACTGCGGGCGTTCCTGGAGGAGTCGCGGGCGGCCGGCAGGGTCACCCTGGGATACGGGGCGTCGACCAAGGGCAATGTGGTGCTCCAGTACTGCGGGATCGATTCCCGCGACCTGCCGTGCATCGGCGAGGTCAGCCCGGAGAAGCACGGCCGCCTCACGCCCGGCACCAACATCCCCATCGTCTCCGAGGAGGAGGCCAAGGCCCTGCGTCCCGATCAACTGCTGGTGCTCCCCTGGGTGCACCGGGAGGGGTTCATCGAGCGGGAGCCGGACTTCCTGGCGGAGGGCGGAAGGATGGTCTTCCCCCTGCCCACCATCTCCGCCGTCTGACCCGGCCCGACCGGCTTCCGCCCCGAGAGCAGAAGGGAACATCGGCGCCCATGGTCGTCCACCCGTGGATCGGCGCGCACCGCCCGGGGGCACCCGCCCGGGCCGGGGAACCCGACGGGGCGGGGGAGGTGAGGAGGTGAGCGCCCTGCGCATGGGCGTGATCGGCTGCTCGGCGTTCGGCGGACGCACCATGCTCCCGGCCATCCGGGACACCCCGGGCACGACCCTGACCGCCGTGGCCAGCCGTGACCGGGCCAGGGCGGTGGCCTTCGCCGACAGATTCCGCTGTGACCCCGTGGTGGGCTACGAGAACCTGCTCTCCCGCGAGGACATCGACGCCGTCTACATCGCGCTGCCCAACGCCCTGCACCACGAGGCGGCGCTGGCGGCGATGGAGAGCGGCAAGCACGTTCTGGCCGAGAAGCCGCTGACCACCACGGTCGGGGACACCGTCGAACTGTGCCGGACGGCGGCCGAGGAGGGCCTGGTGCTGCGGGAGAACTTCGGTTTCCCGCACCACGGCCAGCACCGGCGGGTACGGTCCCTGGTGGACGACGGACGCATCGGCCGACTGCGCCACATGGAGGGCTCCTTCTGCTTTCCGCCGCTGCCCGGGAACGACATCCGCTACCGGTCCGATCTCGGCGGCGGCGCCCTGCTCGACGTCGGCGTGTACCCGGTGCGGGCCATGCAGTACTTTCTCGGCGACGACCTGACCGTCACCGGAGCCGTGCTGCGGCACGACCCGGTCTCCGGGGTGGACGTCTCGGGCGGCTTCACCGCCTGCTCCCCGGACGGGGTCATCGCGAGTGGCACCTTCGGCTTCGAACACAGCTTCGGATCCCGCTACCGCCTGTGGGGCAGCACCGGCCAACTCACCGTGGAACGGGCCTTCACCCCCCCACCCTGGTACACGCCGACCCTGCGCATCGTGTCGCAGGACCACACGGAGGAATTGACACTGCCCGCCGAGCACCAGCTCGTTTCCTGCGTGAAAGCCTTCGCGGACGCCGTCGGGGTCGCCCGGGACCGGGGGCGCGATCCGGCCCACGGGGAATGGTCGACCACGGCCGTCCGCACCGCCGAGCTGGTCGCCGCGATCGCCGCCACGGCCCACCGGATCCGGCTGCCCTGACCCCGGGGGGCACCGGGCCGGGGCCCCGGCCCGGTGCCCGGAACGGCCCGGTCAGGCAGTCGCGCGCGCGCCGCCCGATCGGGCGGCGACGCAGTCGCGTACCTCCGTGATCACCCGGTCGACATCGGCGTCGGAGAGCGACTGGTGGATGGGCAGCAGCAGGGTCCGCTCCGCGGCCGCCTCGGCCCGCGGCAACACGGCATTCGACCCGTACGCCCCCACCCGGTGCATCAGCGGGTAACGGAACGTGGTGTAGATGGACCGCTCGTAGAGATCACGAGCCACCCGGTCGCGGACACCGTTCTCGAACTGCACCCAGTACATGAAATGGGACGTCGTGTGGCCCACGGGCAGCGGCGGGGGAAGGCGCAGTCCGGCCACCCCGGCCAGTCCCTCGTCGTACGCCCGCGCGATCTCGCGCCGGCGGTCGACGAACTCCTCGAGTCGGCTCAGCTGGACGGTGCCGATGGCGGAGAGCACGTCGTTGGTGGTGGAGCGGCGGGAGAACGAGGCCACGTCGTAGTCCCACCATCGGGAGTTCGAGCGCAACGCCTGATCGTAGCCGCTGTGGAACGACGTGGACGGGCCGGAGGAGCCGGAAGCGGGCCGCTTCAGACCCAGGTAGGCGACCTCGGGAGCCCGGGCGGCGAGTTCGGGGTCGCGCACGTAGAGCATGCCCCCGTCCACGGTGACCACGATCTTGGCGTGGTCGAAGCTCCACAGACCCATGTCCCCGAACGTGCCGCAGGCACGCCCGTCCACGGTGGACGCGACGGCCAGGGCGGCGTCCTCGACCAGGTGGACGCCCCGGTCACGGCACAGCTCGGCGATCTCGGCCACCGCCCCGGGGCGGCCGCCGTAGTGCAGTATCACCACGGCCCTGGTGCGCTCGGTGAGCACCGCCTCGACATCGGCCACGGTCGGGTTGAGTGTGGCCTCGTCGACGTCGCAGAAGACGGGGCGCGCCCCGCACGCGGCGATCGCGTTGCCGACGGCGACGAAACTCACCGTCGGCAGCACGACCTCGTCGCCGGGGCCCAGACCGAGCAACTCCATCGCCATGAACGTGGCCGAGGTGCAGGAGTTCGTCGCGGTGACGTGCTCGGAGCCGACACCGAGATGGCGGGCGAACGCCGCCTCGAAAGCGGTGGTACGGGCGCCGCGGCCGACCCAGTTGCTCTCGAACACCTCTCGCACCGCTGCGAGCTCCCGCTCACCCAGCGCCGGTTGCACGACGTTGATCACGGGGTCCATCAGGACTCGCCTCCTTGCCATGGGGCTCACACGGGACATCCGGCCGGAGCCCGACCGGGACTCGGCGTTCGGGTCACGAACCGGTCAGGCACAGAAGCAGGGTTCTGAGCTCGACGCCGAGGTAATAGCTGTGCCGCACCAGCGACAGCAGTTGTTCGACCGTGACCCACTGGAAATCCGGTGGCACCCGCAGCGGGAAGCCGTCATCGGCCTCCACCACCAGGTACCGGGTCTCGGCGTGGAGGAAGCGCCCACCCTCCTCGGACAGCACCACGTCGTACCGCACGCTTCCCGTTCCGGATGCCGACAGGACGTGGTCGAGGAACTCCGGCCGGTGCTCCACCGGCGTGCGGTCGAGGTCGTCCGTCGCGAAGCGCACGGTGGGACCGAGTTCCACCGTGTCCAGGTAGCCGGGCAGGGCCTCCGCCCGCACCAGCGCGTGGAGTCTTCCCCCGATGCTTCTGACCACCAACCCGGCCAGCGTCGGACCGTGCGGGGCCAGGAGCGGCTGTTCCCAGCCGTGCACCTCGCGGGTCCGGGCCCGGGCCCGGACCCCGACGATGCTGAAGCCCCCGTCGTCCTCCCGGCGGATCCTCCCGGCCTCCCGGCGCCACCCCACCACGGAGTCCATCGGGACCAGCCGGGCGGACAGCTGTTGGGCGCTCTTGCGGCGGGTGAACCAGCCCAGGACCTCTGCCATCGTGAGCCGGCCGCTCGGTTCCCCACGGTGACCCGACGCGGCATCCGAGCCGTTCCCGCCCACCGGGCCGCCGGCCGCGCCGAGCAGACATCCGAGAACCGATCGGGTGTCCATGTTGACGATGTTGCGCCGTTGGAGCAGGGCGTGGATCTGTCCCAGGGTCAGCCAGCAGAAGTCGTCGCGCGGGGGAACGTCGCCGGTGACCTCCACGACGACATTCCGGTTGCGTTTGAGGTGGAACCAGGCGCCCTGTTCCGACTGGAGGACATCGGTGAGGACCCGGTCCCCGGCCGGGTCGGTGAAGTACTCCACATAGGGGGTGCGCCCGCCCCGGTGCACCCGGGTGTAGTTGCTGGGTGTCGCCTGGACCGTGGGCGACAACTGCACCATGCCGGCGTTGCCCGGCTCCATCTTGGCCTGCAGCAGGAAGTGCAGGACACCGTCGAACTCCTTGGCGAGGATCCCGAGGATGGCGATCTCCCGCTGCACCAGGACGGGCTGCCACCACTCCTCGACACGACCGTGGTTCGTCCGCACGTGGAGTCCTTCCACGGTGAAGAACCGGCCGCTGTCGTGTTCGAGGTTGCCGGTGCCGGGAGCGAACCGCCACCCCGCGCACCGGGTCAACTCGTCCAACGGGATGGGGGTGCTCTCGAAGGGCTGCCCTCTCCTGCCGGCCAGCCAGTCGTCGACGTCCGGACTCATCGAAGAGGTGGCCGTGCGCGCCGAGGTGACGACGCGGGCGAGGAGCGTGCTCATGACGGGCCGGTCGGATGTGCGAGCACGGGGGTGCCTCCTCGGGGTCGCGGGACCGTCCTCATCGTGGTCGGGCCGGCTGCGCGACGCATCTCCCGACGTGCGGTGCGACGCGGCCGGCCCCGGGGCACGGCCGGGTTGGGCACCACGGGAGATGCCCCACCGGGGCGGGAATCGGCACGCTGTCCGCGTGCCGTCCTGTCACCTGCCGAGAGTGGGATACATGAAAGCGTTGTCCGGTCGGCTGATGCCGTCCACCACGGTGATCGCAACGAAACCCACGGGGACCGCTGCCGCTGCCGCGGCCCGGGCCGGGACGGGGAGGTAACGGTCATGGCGCGGATTCTGATCACCGGGGGATGCGGCTTCCTGGGCAGTCACCTGGTCGATGAGCTGGCGAGGCGGGGCGAGGAGGTCATCGTCTTCGACGGCGGCGAGCCGCCCCCCGGCAGGCCGGCTCCGCCATCGGTGCGCCACGTCACCGGCGACATCCGCGACGCGGCCCGCTTGGCCGAGGTGCTCGATGCCGGCGTGGACACCGTCTACCACCTCGCCGCTGTCGTCGGCGTCGATCGCTATCTCGCCCGCCCGCTCGATGTCATCGACATCAACCTGCTCGGCACCCGGAACGTGTTGGCACGCGCCGCGGAGACGGGCGCGAAGGTGGTCGTCGCGAGCACCAGCGAGGTCTTCGGGAAGAATCCCGCGGTTCCCTGGCGGGAGAACGACGACCGGGTCCTGGGCGGCACCGAGGTGGACCGGTGGTGTTACGCCTCCAGCAAGGCGCTGGGTGAGCATCTCGCCTTCGCCTTCGCCCGCGAGCGCGGGCTGAGGATGGCGATCGTGCGCTACTTCAACGTCTACGGGCCACGGCAACGACCCGCGTTCGTGGTCAGCAGGAGCATCCACCGGGCCCTGAACGGAAAGCCGCCCGTGGTCTACGACGACGGCGGTCAGACCCGGTGTTTCACCTATGTCCGGGACGCGGTGGACGCGACGATCACCGTCGGCACCGGGGAGAAGGCGGTCGGGGAGTGCTTCAACATCGGCAGCTCGGACGAGACCACGGTGGGCCGCCTGAGCACGATGATCGCGGAGCTGACCGGCACCGCCGGCCCCGTGCCGGTGCACACCCGTGACCGACTGGGCGACGGGTACCAGGACCTGCGCAGACGGGTCCCGGACACCACGAAGATCAGGACGACGCTCGGTTGGCGGTCTCGGACGGACCTGCGGGAAGGCCTCGCCCGGACCATTCGGTGGGCCCGGGAGAACCCGTGGTGGCTCGCCCTGCCCGACAGCGGTGTGACACCGGGGGACGCCCGACCCGAACGCTCCCGTCCCCCCACCGCGGCCTGACCCCCGGCCGTCCGGGCCCCGACGCCCCGCGCGGCAGCCGGCCGCGCGGGGCGTCCACGGGAGCGGCGATCCCCGCCGACCGGCGCGGCCCCGACCGGGGCGGTGATCCGCCGGGCCGGTCGGGGAGAGGCCCGGGAAGCACCGGGGGCGCGGGTCAACCGTGGACCGGCCGCCCACCTCGAACGTCCCGCCCGCTCCCGGGGGTCCCGCGACCGATGCCCCGGTAGACGTATCCGGCCGCGCGCAGTTCGGCGATCCGATCTTTCGGGTAGTAGGCGCGGCCATCGAACAGCAGGCACGGTCGGGCCACCGGGAGAGCCGCGAAGTCCACCTCGCGGAAGTCGTCGTGCAGGGCCAGGACCGCGACGCAGTCGGCCCCGCGCACCGCGTCCTCGAGGCATTCCTCCGGTTTGCCGCCGAACAGCTCGGCCGCGGCGTCCCGGTCGACCAGGGGGTCGTGGAGACGCACGGTGACCCCGTGGGTCTCCAGGGCCCCCACCACGTCCCGGGCCGGGGTGGCCCGCAGATCCCCGGTGTTGTTCTTGAACGCCAGGCCCAGCACGGCCACGGTCGACGCCGCCGGATCCCGGCCCATCTCGGCCAGGGTGTCCACGATCAGCCGCGCGGTGTACTCCGGCATTCCGGCGTTGACCCGTCTGCCGGCGGCGGCGGTCCGGATGCGCACCCCCTGCCGGTCGGCGGTGTGCCAGACCATCCAGGGGTCCTTGGTCAGACACGACCCGCCGACACCCACGCTGGGCAACAGGATGTTGACATTGCCGCTGCCCTTGGGGATGGAGTTCGCCGCGGTGATGACATCGAGTACATCCGCGTCGTGAAGACCGCACAGCTTGGCCAGCTCGTTGGCCATGGCGATGTTCAGGTCGATCCACCAGTTGTCGGCCAACTTGACGATCTCGGCCGCCTCCGGGGTGTCCATCGCGATGACGTCCACCCCCAGCGCGCGCCGCCACAGCTCGCCGACCGACGCCGTGCACTCGGGCGTGAGGCCACCGACCACGATGGGGAAGGTCCGCAACTCCCGCAGGGCCGTGCCCTCCGCGAGTCGCTCCGGACTGAAGGCCAGGCCGAAGTCCTCCCCCGCCGTCAGCCCCCGCGCCTCCAACAGGGAACGCAGCAGACCGCGGGTGGTACCGGGCGGCACCGTGGACTTGAGCACGACGAGCTGGCCGCGTCGCAGATGCCCGCTCAGCTCCCGGGCGCAGGACCGCAACTGCCCGTCGTCCAACGAGCCGTCCTCGCGCACCGGTGTGCCGACGGTGATCAGCACGACATCGGCGGCACCGGCCTCGGCGGTGTCGACGGTCATCCGCAACCGCCCGGAGTCCAGGGCCGAGAAGAGCATCCCGGCGAGACCGTGCTCGTTGAACCGGCACTCCCGCCTGTTCAACTCCTCCACCAGTGTGGGGTCGGTGTCCACCCCGATGACATCGAATCCCCGGGCGGCCAGGGTCGCCGCGACGCAGGAACCCACGTACCCGAAGCCGATGACCGCCACGGTCGGATCGGTGTGGTCGGAGAGAAAGCGCATCGTACCCGTCCAATCGAAGACAGCGGGGGCCCGCGCCGATGGTCCTCACCGCTGTGCGCGGCGGGCATCTCCTGGTTTGCCCTTCCCCCGGAGAGCACCCGGGAAGTGGGTGGGTGTTCGCGACATCCCTACCGTGGGACCGACGGCAGGCGAACGAGGAACGGTGGTACCGCGATGACCCAGTCCACGGAGCCCGTCCCCGGAACCATCCGGACGATCTCCTCCCGGGAGGTGTACCGCAACCCCTGGCTCTCGCTGCGCGAGGACGTGGTGGAGCGTCCCGACGGCAGCCGCGGCATCTACTCCGTGGTGGACCGGCCCGACTACGCCGTGGTGATCGCCGCCGAGCGCGACGGGTTCCACCTGGTCGACCAGTACCGGTATCCGATTCGCGCACGGCACTGGGAGTTCCCCCAGGGCTGCTTCCCGCCGGGCCGCACCGGCACCGCGGAGGACCTGGGGCGCGCCGAACTGGCCGAGGAGACCGGTCTGAGCGCGACGTCGTGGACTGCGCTGGGAACGCTCAACGGCTGGCACGGGGCCAGCGGGCAGGCGTTCACCGTGTTCCTGGCCACCGGCCTGAGCGCGGGAACGCCCCGACGCGAGCACGAGGAGCAGGACATGCGGCACCGCTGGGTCCCGCGCCCCGAATTCGAGCGGATGATCCGCGCGGGCAGCGTACGCGACGACTCCACCCTGGCGGCCTACCTGCTGCTCCAACTGCACGAACGAACCCTCGGGTAGCCCGACCCATCGGCGTTCAACCGTGGTACCCGGCCGGTCGCGCCCCGTCCGCCGGTTTCCACGCCGATCCGCCGGGGCGCCCCCTCCCGGGCCGCGGGCCCCGCCGAGCACCGCAATCCGGAAGATGCCCTCCGGGTCCCCGCCGTAGGACGATGTTCGCAGACATGCGATCCCGCAGGGTCCCCGCGGCCCCGCACACGCCCATGCGACCGCGCAGCGTGAATCGTCCTCCCCGGACGACGCATCTGCCGGCCGGAGGGCCGGGCCGCCGCCATCGGCTTCCGGGCCCACCATCCCGATGCGGACGGCACGTGCCGGTCCGCTCCGTCCGCGGAACCGCCGTTCGGTCCGATCGGTGCCCGCCGGAGCCGCTCCGTGGCGGCGGCCCCGTGTGCGCCGGTGCCGCATCCCCCCGGGGACCGAACGCTTCGCCGAAACCCCGTCGTACGACATGAGGAGAACCTTCATCGTGGAGAAGACCAATACGGGCGTCGAGCAGGACATCGTGCCGGTCGCGGAGCTGCGCGCCGCGGTCGGCGGCCAGGTGCTCGTCCCCGGCGACCCCGGCTACGACAAGGCCCGTACCACGTACCTGGGGGGGATGGACCAGCAGCCGGCCGTGATCGTGCGACCGGCCGACGCCGATGACGTGGCGCGCGTCGTCTCCCTGGCCGGTGAGAGCGGGACGCCCCTGGCCGTCAAGAGCGGCGGGCACAGCATGTTCTGCCTCGCCGACGGCGGCATCGTGCTCGACATGTCCTCGATGCGCGACCTGCGGATCGACACCGAAACACGCACCGCCTGGGCCGAGACGGGTCTGACGGCCGGTGAGTTCACCAACGCGGCCGCCGAGCACGGCCTGGTCACCGGCTTCGGGGACACCGGCAGCGTCGGCCTCGGCGGTCTGACCACCGGCGGTGGCATCGGCTACCTGGTCCGCAAATACGGCCTCACCATCGATGACCTGCTGGCGGCCGAGGTGGTCACCGCCGACGGTGTCCTGCGCCGGGTCGACGCCGAGAACGAGCCCGAGCTGTTCTGGGCGATTCGGGGCGGTGGGGGCAACTTCGGCGTGGTGACCCGAATGCGGTTCCGGATGCACGAGCTGGAGACGGTCCTCGCCGGCCTCCTGGTCCTGCCGGGCACCCCGGAGGCCATCGCGGGCTTCGTCGAGCAGGCACAGCGGGCGCCGGACGAGTTGTCCGGCATCGTCAACATCATGTGCGCGGAACCGTGGCTGCCGTTCGTTCCCGAGGAGCTGCACGGCAAGCCGATCATCATGGCCATGATGGTCTACGCGGGTGAGGGCGAGGCGGCCGAACAGGCCCTCGCGCCCTTCCGCGCCCTCGACACGCCCCTCGCCGACATGATCGCACCGATCCCCTACCGGGAGGTCTTCCCCCCCGAGGACGAGGACCACCACCCGGTCGCCGCGGCCCGCAACCTGTTCGTGGAGACCCTCGACAGGGACGACGCCGCGCTGATCCTGGAGCGCATCAACGCCTCGACGGCCGCCATGGCGGCCGTTCAGGTGCGGGTGCTCGGTGGCGCGATGGCCCGGGTGCCCGGGGACGTCACGGCGTTCGCCCACCGCGACCGGAAGGTGATGATCAACGTGGCGGCCGTGTACGAGAACCCGGACGAGGTCGAGGAGCACACCCGCTGGGCCGAGCAGCTCACCCACGATCTGCAGAAGGGCGTGCCGGGCGTGTACGTCAACTTCCTCGCCGACGACAGCGAAGCCCGGATCCGGGAGGCGTACCCGCAGGACACCTGGGAGCGGCTGCGGGCCGTCAAGCGGACCTACGACCCCTCCAACGTGTTCCGGGTGAACAACAACATCCCGCCCGCCTGAAAGACCCGGTCCTCCACGGCCCGCCCCGACCCGCCCCCGGTGGTCGGGGCGGGCCGTGGACCGTGTCACCGACCACCCCGACCCGCCGCAGGTGTCCCCGCCGACGACCTCCCGGCTCCCACCACCGGGACGAGCCCGAATGTCACGGCCCGCTCCCCGGATCCCTCCCGCGGGGCCCCGACCCGCGGGAGCCCGCCGAACGCCCTCCCGCCCTCCGGGGCGAGCGCACGCCCGGCGGTCGCCCCTTCCCCCGCCGGCGCCGTCCACGCCGCCCGGGCGGGAAACCGCACACCGGAAGATGCGCACTCCTCCGGTCGGGTGTCACATTCGGCTCCCGCCGGCCCGATGTGACGAACCCGTTCAGCCGAGGCCGAAATTCGCCCACGCGCCCGGAAGGTTTGTCATGACGACATCACAAGTTGGCGTCGGCACCACGGGGGAACCACCCCTGCTGCCGTCCCTGACGAGTATGCGGTTCCTCATCGCGACGATCATCTTCTTGTTCCACGGAACCAACTTCGTGCTGTTCGCCTCCCCCGGAGTGGGCGAGCGCTACCTGTCCCTGGTCACCATGGGTGGCTGGGCCGGCATGAGCTTCTTCTTCATCCTCAGCGGCTTCGTACTGACCTGGGTGGCTCGCCCGGACAATCGAACCGGAACGTTCCTGCGCCGCCGCCTGGTGCGCATCTTCCCCAACCACCTGGTGATCTTCGCCCTCACCGCGATCCTCATGGTCACGGTGCTGGGGCAGGCTTTCGACGGCCCCTCGGCGGTGCTCAACGTCCTGTTGCTGCAGGCGTGGTCCCCGGCGCTCGACGTCCGGATCGGCTTCAACGCCGTCTCCTGGTCGCTCTCCGCCGAGCTGCTGTTCTACCTGTGCTTTCCCGCACTGCTGCTCCTGGTGCGCCGGATCCGGCCGGAACGGTTGTGGGCCTGGACGATCGGCCTGCTGACCGTGATCGCCCTGGTCGTCCCGTTGGCCGCGAAGCTGCTTCCCCGCCGGGAGGTGATGCCGTTCCTCGAACTGAGCCAGGAGCAGTTCTGGATCCTCTTCCACTTCCCGCCGGTGCGGATGTTGGAGTTCCTCGTCGGGATGCTGCTCGCCCGCATCGTGATGACCGGACGCCGGGTGCCGCTGGGATTCGGCGGGGCGGCGGCGCTGAGCGTCCTCGCCTACGCCGTCGGTCCGCTGTTCCCGCCCGAGTTCCGGATGGTGGCGGTCATGGTCGTTCCGATGTCCCTGCTGATCATCACCGGTGCCGTCTCCGACCTCAACAGAACCCGGCGGACCCTGCTCTCCAGCCGCCCGATGGTGTACCTGGGCCACCTGGCGTACGCCTTCTACCTGGTGCACATGCAGGTGCTCGTGTACGGCACCCACTGGCTCGCCCCCGGCCGATTGTTCGACACGCCCTCGGGGATCGCGATGCTGGCGCTCCTCTTCTGCGTGGCGGTGGCGTTCTCGTGGGTCCTGTACAAGGTGGTGGAGCAGCCGATGATGCGTCGCTTCGGGGCGGACCGCCGGACCCCGCGGGCGGTTCCGCCGACCGACGACACGGCACGGCCCGCGACGGACGAGCCGGCCGCGGCCACCACCCCCCGGGCCGCCGGCGTGGGCCACTGACCGTCTCCCGCCCGGACCGCGCTGCGGACGCGCTCCGGGCGAGGACGGCAATTTGAAAGATGCCGCCCCGTGATCGCCGATGTGACGCTGGCCCGGGACCCCGGGGTGAGTCGGGGGTGCTGTTCGCGCCACACCACCGTGCACCTTACGGAGCCGGCCGGGGGTCCCTCGATGGCGAGAACCGACGGCCCGCTCGATGTGAAGGAACAGCCGTGACGCAAAACCTGGAAAGAACCCACGCGCCCGTCAGCGCGCCTCCGCAGGCCCCCGCCCCGGGAG
>NZ_VKHT01000090.1 GCF_014141535.1 Streptomyces alkaliphilus
GGACCGGGGGTGGCCGGGGGCCGGGACGCGTGAATCCGGGTGAGCGCAAATGTCGTGTATCCTGGCTACGACCGATTGGTGACCGGTACACGCCGGGGCTGGTGCCCCGAGGCGTGAACCCGGCCGCCGATCCACAAGTGGAGGCTCCGTCTCCCACCTGGCACCGACCCTCGGGTCGGCAGGTCGGAAGGTCTTGTCGCGCCCCGTGGTCAGCCACGGCGGTGCTCCGGTCTTCGAGGAGCTTCCGCCTGTGCCCGCCCGGGGCGTTCGCGTGTCCGTGGCGGAGGGCGCACCCCATCATGTTCGAGGCACTGCCGTCCGCCAGGCGGCTGTGCGGCGCAACCGAGGAGGCCCCATCAGCGCCGAGCCCCGCATCAACGACCGGATTCGCGTCCCCGAGGTGCGACTTGTCGGTCCCAGTGGCGAGCAGGTCGGCATCGTGCCGCTTGCCAAGGCACTGGAGCTTGCCCAGGAGTACGACCTGGATCTCGTCGAGGTCGCGGCCACCGCCCGACCCCCCGTGTGCAAGCTCATGGACTACGGGAAGTTCAAATACGAGTCGGCCATGAAGGCCCGTGAGGCGCGCAAGAACCAGGCGCACACGGTCATCAAGGAGATGAAGCTCCGGCCGAAGATCGATCCGCACGACTACGACACCAAAAAGGGTCACGTCGTCCGGTTCCTCAAACAGGGTGACAAGGTCAAGATCACGATCATGTTCCGGGGGCGCGAGCAGTCCCGGCCCGAATTGGGCTACCGCCTGCTCCAGCGTCTGGCCGAGGACGTCCAGGACCTGGGCTTCGTCGAGTCCAACCCCAAGCAGGACGGCCGCAACATGATCATGGTTCTCGGTCCGCACAAGAAGAAGACCGAGGCCATGGCCGAAGCCCGGCAGGCGCAGGCCGCCCGCAAGGCGGAGCGCCAGCAGGGGGAGCCCCGCAGCTGAGGGGCCGCGCGGCGCCCCGCTCGGACAGCAAGCGAAAGTCGGCACCCTCCGGAACGACCTCCGGGTCGAACCGGAGGCGTGCCATGGACGAGGAGAGAACGGCGACATGCCGAAGAACAAGACGCACAGCGGTGCCGGTAAGCGCTTCAAGATCACCGGCTCCGGCAAGGTGATGCGCCAGCGCGCCGGCCGCCGTCACTACCTGGAGCACAAGCCGTCCACCCTGACCCGCCGTCTGGCCGGCACCACGGAGACCGCTCCGGCCGACGCCAAGCGGATCAAGAAGATGCTCGGCAAGTGACCGCCTCCCGCCCGACCGGCCACCGGTGACCGGGCGGGGCGACGACAACCGGGTCCTCATCCGTTCCCGGGCCGTGCGCACGTCCACGGCCCCTTACAAGGAGTTCACCAGTGGCACGCGTGAAGCGGGCGCTCAACGCCCACAAGAAGCGTCGGGCGATCCTCGAGCAGGCCAGCGGCTACCGCGGTCAGCGGTCCCGCCTGTACCGCAAGGCGAAGGAGCAGGTCACCCACTCCCTCGTCTACAACTACAACGACCGCAAGAAGCGCAAGGGCGACTTCCGGCAGCTGTGGATCCAGCGGATCAACGCCGCCGCCCGCGCCAACGGCATGACCTACAACCGCTTCATCCAGGGCCTGAAGGCGGCCGAGGTGGAGATCGACCGCAAGATGCTCGCCGAGCTGGCGGTCAACGACCCCAACGCCTTCACCTCCCTCATCGAGGTGGCCAAGCAGGCGCTGCCCGCCGATGTGAACGCCCCGAAGGCCGCCTGAGCACCGGACGTCCATCATTCGGCGTTCGCCGGCGTACGGCGCTGCTTGTCGACGTACGGCGCTGCTTGTCGACGTACGTCGACGTGTGTCCTCACCCGGCCCCGCGCCGGGGCATCCGCCGGACCCGCGGGCCCTGCCCGCGGGTCCGGCGTGTGTCCGGCCCCCGCGCCCGCCCGGTACCCCATCGGGCGCCCCCGTGCCGTGCTCCCGGGCCGGCCGTCCCTCCCGGGTGGCGGACCGTGCCGCGGGCCCGGTCCGTCCAGTCCCGGAAGCGAGCCCCGAGTCGCCATGCCTCCCGCCGTCGAGCTGACCTCCCCACGGTCCCCGCGGATCCTCGCCGCCCGTCGATTGACGCGCCGCACGGCCCGGTCCCGGGAGCGCCGTTTCCTCGCGGAGGGACCCCAGGCGGTCCGGGAGGCCGCCGCCGCGCGCGTCGGGCGGAGCGACGGACCGGTGCTGCTCGACCTCCTCGCCACCCCCGACGCCGCCGAACGCCACGCCGAACTCCTCGACCTCGCCCGGGCGGGGGGAAGCCGTGTCGCCGTCGCCGAGCCCGACCTGGTGGAAGGACTGTCGCAGACGGTCACCCCCCAGGGACTGATCGGCGTGTGTTCCTTCCTCGACCGTCCCCTGGACGCGGTCCTGGCCGACCGCCCCCGCCTGGTGGCGGTGCTCGCGCACGTCCGTGACCCGGGCAACGCGGGGACGGTGCTGCGTTGCGCCGACGCGGCCGGGGCGGACGCGGTGATCCTCACCGACGCCTCCGTGGACCCCTACAACCCCAAGGCCGTGCGGGCCTCCGCCGGCAGCCTCTTCCACGTACCGCTGGTGGTGGGCGTTCCCGTCGCCGAGGCGGTGCGCGCCCTCGCCGACTCGGGCGCCCGCTGCCTGGCCGCCGACGGCGCGGGGGACCACGACCTCGACGCGGAGCTGGACACCGGCGCCATGGGAGGTCCGACCGCGTGGATCTTCGGCAACGAGGCGTGGGGCCTGCCCGGGGAGGTCCGGTCCCTGGCGGACGCGGTGGTCCGGGTGCCGATCCACGGTCGTGCCGAGAGCCTGAACCTCGCCACCGCCGCGGCGGTGTGCCTGTACTCCTCCGCCCGTGCCCAGCGGGCCCCGGGCGGCTGTCGCGCGGGCGAGGGGAGCCGGGCCGACCCGCCGGACGCCGGGTGAGCCCACCGGCGCCCGTCCCCGCGATCCCACGTCCGGGTGACCCCGGGGCACGGAGGGGCTCCCACCATCCGCCGCGGCGGTAGGCTGACGCGGCGTGCGGGCGCCCCGGCCGGGCCCGCCGGGGGGAGGGGAAGGGCATGGGAACACCATCCGGTGCGGACGACGCGTGTCCGCGTCCGGACGACCTGCCGGACGGCCTGGTGGTCGCGGACCGGGAGGGGATCGTCACCTGTTTCAACGCCGAGGCCGCTCGGCTGACGGGCATCGCCCCGCACCGGGCCCTCGGCCGTCCGTTGGGGGACGCCCTTCCGCTGGAGGACCTCGACGGCCGCCCCTGGTGGCGGGTCACCGACCCCTACGGCGGCCTCGCCATACGTCGCGGTCAGCCGGAACGGAACCTGCTGCTGCCCGGTGGTCGGGAGATCCTGGTGGCCGCCCGCTACGTCCGGCCCGCCCCCCGCACCGCTCCCGTTCGGGTGGTGATCACCCTGCGCGGCACCCGGGCCCGACGGCGCGTGGAGCGCGGTAACGCCGAATTGATCGCCACCGTCGCCCACGAACTGCGCTCCCCGCTCACCTCGGTCAAGGGCTTCACGGCCACCCTGCTGGACAAGTGGGACCGCTTCACCGACGAGCAGAAGCGGATGATGATGCAGACCGTGGACGGTGACGCCGACCGCGTCACCCGTCTGATCACCGAACTGCTGGACGTCTCCCGGATCGACTCCGGTCGCCTGGAGATCCGGCGCGAGCCGTTGCGTGTGGAGGAGGCGGTGCGGCGCCGGGTGGACGCCCTGGTCGCCGCCGGGGTCCCGGCCGAGCGCTTCGTGATCCGGGTGAACGGCGAGCCGCCCCGCCTGTGGGCCGACCCCGTCAAGATCGACCAGGTACTGGGCAACCTCCTGGAAAACGCCGTGCGCCACGGCGGGGGAACCGTCACCATCGAAGTGGGGCCGGCGCCGTCGGCCCCGTCCGGTCCGGCGTCCACCGCGATCACCGTCGCCGACCGGGGCCCCGGCATTCCGGAGGAGACGATGCACCGGGTCTTCACCCGTTTCTGGCGCGGCAGCGGCCGTGGCGGCACGGGCCTGGGCCTCTACATCGTCAAGGGCATCGTGGAGGCCCACGGCGGCACGGTCACCGTGGGACGGGCCCCGGGCGGTGGGGCGCGGTTCCGCCTCATCCTGCCCCCCGGCGTGCCGTCCCTCCTCGCCTGAGCCCCGACGACCGGGCCCGGGCGGAGCCGCGGTCGGGGCGGAGCCCGGGGGCGGGCCGTAGACTCGTCACCGGTCCCGCCGTCGCGGGACCCGGCGCGCCACCGGGCAACCGGGCAACCAGGAACCAGCAACCAGGGGAACATCGAGAAGAGATGTCGGCACCCAACAAGTCCTACGACCCGGTCGAGGTCGAGGCACTGAAACCGGAAGCGGTCGAGCGGGCCCGCGAGGACGCGCTGGAGGCCATCGCGGCCGCGGGCGACCTCGAGGAACTGCACGAGGTCAGGATCGCCCACGCGGGCGACCGCTCACCGCTGGCGCTGGCCAACCGGGAGATCGGTGCGCTGCCGCCGAAGGCCCGTGCCGACGCGGGCAAGCGCGTCGGTCGGGCCCGCGGCGCGGTCAACAAGGCGCTCGCCGCCCGCCTGACCGAGTTGGAGGCGGAGCGCGACGAGCGGGTGCTGGTCGAGGAGGCGGTGGACGTCACCCTCCCCGCCCGCCGCACGCCCGTCGGCGCCCGCCACCCGCTGACCACGCTCATGGAGCGCATCGAGGACGTCTTCGTGGCCATGGGCTACGAGGTCGCGGAGGGGCCCGAGGCCGAGGCGGAGTGGTTCAACTTCGACGCCCTCAACATCGCCCCCGACCACCCGGCCCGCAGCGAACACGACACGTTCTTCCTCCACGGCCCCGGGGGCGGGGAGGGGTCGGCGGACGCCGCCGACGGTCCGGGTTCCGGCGTGGTGCTGCGCACCCACACCTCCCCGGTGCAGATCCGCTCCCTGCTGGACCGCGAGCCGCCGGTCTACGTGGTGTGTCCCGGACGGGTCTTCCGCACCGACGAGCTCGACGCCACGCACACCCCCGTCTTCCACCAGGTCGAGCTGCTGGCGGTCGACGAGGGGCTGACCATGGCGGACCTGCGCGGCACCCTCGACCACATGGTGGGGGCCCTGTTCGGTCCCGACATCCGCACCCGTCTGCGTCCCAACTACTTCCCCTTCACCGAGCCGTCCGCCGAGATGGACATGGTGTGCTATGTGTGCCGCGGGGAGTCCGTCGGCAACCCCGACCGCCCCTGCCGCACCTGCTCCAGCGAGGGCTGGATCGAGCTGGGCGGCTGCGGCATGGTCAACCCGCGGGTGCTCACCGCCTGCGGTGTGGACCCGGAGCGCTACAGCGGCTTCGCCTTCGGGTTCGGCATCGAGCGGATGCTGATGTTCCGTCACAACGTCGAGGACATGCGAGACATGGTCGAGGGTGACGTCCGCTTCACCCGACCCTTCGGAACGGAGATCTGATGCGGGCCCCGCTTTCCTGGCTTCGGGAGTACGTCGACCTGCCGGCCGGGACCACCGGCCGCGAGGTCGCCGCGAAGCTGATCGCCGCCGGTCTGGAGGTCGAGACCGTCGAGCGCGTCGGCGCCGACATCACCGGCCCCCTCGTCGTCGGTCGGGTCCTGGAGATCGAGGAGCTGACCGGATTCAGGAAACCGATCCGGTACTGCGCGGTCGATGTCGGCGCCGCGGGTGCGGAGTCCGGCGAACCGCAGCGGGTCATCTGCGGCGCCCGCAACTTCGTCGTCGGGGACCTCGTCGTCGTGGCACTGCCCGGCGCGGTCCTGCCCGGTGATTTCGCCATCTCCTCCCGCGAGACCTACGGACGTGTCTCCGAGGGCATGATCTGCTCCGCCGCCGAACTCGGCATGGCCGACGACCACAGCGGCATCATCGTGCTGCCGCCCGGCCACGAGCCCGGTGACGACGCGATCGAACTCCTCGAACTGCGGGACGAGATCCTCGACATCGCCGTCACCCCCGACCGGGGCTACTGCCTGTCGCTGCGCGGGCTGGCCCGCGAGACCGCCATCGCGCACGACCTGCCGCTGCGCGACCCGGCGCTGTTGGACGTGCCGGTGCCCAACGAGGACGGACACCCCGTGCGGGTGGAGGACCGGGCCGCCTGTGACCGGTTCACGGCCCGCGTCGTCACCGGCGTGCGGCCGGACGCCATCACCCCGGTGTGGCTGCGCCGCCGCCTGGAGAAGGCCGGGGTGCGCTCGGTCTCCCTGCCGGTCGACATCACCAACTACGTGATGCTGGAGCTGGGCACGCCCCTCCACGCCTACGACCGCGCCCGCCTGGAGGGCGGGATCGGCGTGCGCCGCGCCGAGGCCGGTGAGGAGCTCGTCACCCTCGACGGGGTCAAGCGCACACTCCACCCCGAGGACCTGCTGATCACCGACGCCAGGGGGCCGATCGGCCTGGCCGGCGTCATGGGTGGCGCGGAGACCGAGGTCCTCACCCCCGAGCGGGACCCGGAGACCGACGAGTGGCGCGGCACCACCGAGATCGTGGTGGAGGCCGCCCACTTCGACCCCGTCGTGATCGCCCGCACCGTCCGTCGCCACGGCCTGACCACCGAGGCATCCAAGCGGTGGGAGCGCGGAGTGGACCCCGAGGCGACCGCCGCGGCCGCGCAGCGAGCCGTCGACCTCCTGGTCGGCCTGGCCGGCGGCATCGCCGACCCCGGCGTCACCCATGTCGGCGTGATGGGTGTGCCGCGCACCCTCCGCCTCCCCGCCGACCACCCCGACCGTGTGGCCGGCGTCGCCTACGGTCGCGAGACCGTCGCCCGCGCCCTGCAGCGGGTGGGGTGCGACGTCTACGGCACCGACGAACTCACCGTCACCGTGCCCAGTTGGCGACCCGACCTGACCGATCCCAATGACCTGGCGGAGGAGGTCATCCGGCTGGAGGGCTACGAGAACCTGCCCTCCACGCTGCCCCGGCCCCCGGCCGGCCGCGGACTGACCCCCCGGCAGCGACTGCACCGCCGGGTCGGTCGCGCGCTGGCGGGGGCGGGATTCGTCGAGGCCCCGTGCTACCCCTTCCTGGGAACCGCCGCGCTGGACGCCCTCGGACTGGAGCCCGATGACCCGCGTCGCCGCACCGTGACGCTGGTCAACCCGCTCTCCGACGAGGAACCCCACCTGCGCACCACGCTGCTGCCGGGGCTCCTCGCGGCGCTGCGCCGCAACGAGGGCCGGGGCAACCACGACACCGCGCTGTTCGAGACCGGTCTGGTCTTCCGCCCCACCGGTGAGGAGCCCGCCGCGCCCCGGCTGCCGGTGGACCGTCGTCCCGACGCCGAGGCGATCGCCTCCCTGGACGCGGCGCTGCCGCATCAGCCGCGCCGGGTCGCGGCGGTGCTCGCCGGGCTGCGGGACCCCGCCGGCTGGTGGGGTCCCGGACGGCCGGCCGACTGGGCGGACGCGGTGGAGACCGCCCGGCTGGTGGCCCGGGAGGCGGGCGCCGACATCGAGATCGTCGCGGACCGACACGCTCCCTGGCACCCCGGTCGCTGCGCGGCGGTCCGGGTCACCGTGGACGGTGAGGTCCTCACCGCCGGCCACGCCGGTGAACTGCACCCCCGGGTCATCGGGGCGATGGGGCTGCCCCCCGGCGCCTGCGCGCTGGAGCTTGACCTGGATCTGCTGCAGCGGGCCTCCGAGGGGCCCGTGCGCGCCCCCGGCGTGCCGAACTTCCCGCCGGCCACGCGGGACGTGGCACTGGTCGTGGACGCCTCGGTGCCGGCCGGCCGGGTGGAGGAGGCGCTGCGGGAGGGAGCCGGTGAACTCCTGGAATCCCTGCGGTTGTTCGACGTCTACACCGGCGAACAGGTGGAAGAGGGCCGCAAGTCGCTGGCCTGGGCCCTGCGGTTCCGTGCCCCGGACCGCACCCTGACGGCCGAGGAGACGGCCGGCGCGCACGACGCCGCGGTGGCCGCCGCGGCGGAGCGCACCGGCGCCGTGGTGCGCGGAGCCTGACACCGCCTCCGGCGGGGCCCCGGGAGATCGGGGCCCCGCCGGACGGAAGGCCCCTCAGGGCTTGCGGGCCACCCCGCCGGCCTGCCCGATCCCGTGTGGCCGCGAGTCGTCCGGGGAGGGTTCCGGCCGCCACAACGGCACCGAGACCACCCCCGGCTCCACCGGCTCCAAACCGTCGAAGAACCCGCGGAACTCCTCCATCGTCCGCAGCCGGTAGGGGATGGCGCCGCTCTCGTTGTACGCCCGCTGGGCCTCCGCGTAGACCGGGTCGGTGTCGGTGCCCTCGTTCAGGCACAGGTAGCTGCCGGAGGCCAGCCCCCCCATCAACCGGTCCACGATGGAGCGTGCCTCCTCCACCGTCTCCACGTGCCCCAGGATCCCGCTGAGGATCAGGGCCACCGGCCGGTCCAGGTCCAACCGTTCCCCGGCGGCCCGCAGAATCCCCTCGGGATCGCGGAGGTCCGCCTCCACATAGGTGGTCTCCCCCTCGGGGGTACTGGTGAGCAGGGCGTTGGCGTGCATGAGCACCAGCGGGTCGTTGTCCACGTAGACCACCCGGGCGTCCGGGGCGACCCGTTGGGCCACGTGATGGGTGTTGTCCGCGGTGGGCAGCCCCGTGCCCACGTCCAGGAACTGCCGCATCCCCGCGTCGCGGGCCAGGAAACGGATCGCCCGTCCGAGGAAACGCCGCGACTCCCGGGCGATCTCCACGATGCCGGGGAAGACCTCGCGGTATTGATCCCCCGCCACCCGGTCCACCTCGTAGTTGTCGGTGCCGCCCAGCCAGTAGTTCCAGATCCTCGCCGAGTGCGGCACCGAGGTGTCGATCTTCGACACCGGGTTCCGGCGCGGTTCGGATGCCTCCGTCACGTGATCATCTCCTGCCGTTCCGCCGATCGGGCGGCCGGCCCGGTGGGCCCGGGTGCGGGCTCCGGGACGCCGACCGGCCCCGGACCACCGATCGTAGGCGCCGTGGGTTCCGGGCGCCGTCCGCCGGGCGTGCCGGGCCGGACCCGTTCCTCCCGGACCACCGGTTCGGCGGAGCGGACCCGCTCATCCTCTCGGCACCCGCAACCGATCCCAACTCGTCCGGCCCGGGATGCCGTCGGCGTCCGCGCCGGTGAAGCCCAGTTTGCGCTGCCAGGCCGAGTAGGAGCGGCGGTCCGCGTCGGACCACCGGGGCCCGGGGCCCACCCGGTAGTGGGAGCAACCCTCCTCCACCAGGCGGCGACCCATCCGGGTGATGATCGGACTGTCGGTGCCGACCCGGAAGAACGAGGCGCCGGGAAACGGCTCCCGGGAGGCGGGGGCGGAGCGCTGGGCGGGAATGGTCAGACGCTGACCGGGCCGGATCGTGTAGGGGGCCGGGATGCGGTTGGCCTGCGCGATCTGTTGCCAGGTCACACCCGGGTACGCGGTGGCGATGCCGGAGAGCGTCTCCCCCGCGCGCACGGTGTGGGTGGTGCTCCCGCCGGATC
>NZ_VKHT01000900.1 GCF_014141535.1 Streptomyces alkaliphilus
GGCCCCGGAGGGTGCCGAAGGAAGGGAGTCGGGGCGGCTACTTCCCGGAGCCGGGACCGCCGCCCCGGTAACCGTCCCCGGCACGGCCGGGGGCGGGCCAGACGCCGCCGACGTAGGTGCCCCAGCGCTGGTGACCCCGGGCATAGGTCTCGATCTCGATGCGGCTGCCGCCGATGCGCGGTTGCACGGCCACGATGTGGTCGCGGTAGCGCAGGAACCGGCGGTCCCCGTTGCTCGTCCGGTCACGCGGCGCGGTGTGGGCGGCGATCGCGGAGGCCACCGACTCGGGCGTGCCGGTCGCGTGGTAGGCGTTGCCCACCCGCTGATAGGTCTGTCCGATCCATGCGGAGGGCACGGCGTTGCCGGAGGCGGAGCCGCATCCGACGAGCAGGCCGCCCGCCAGGAGGACCGCCACCAGGAGGGTCAGTCGCTTGACGGGGCTCACGGCGCCTCCAGTCGGGTCCGGGTGGTGACGATCTGCCGGTGCTGCGGATAGACGTGCCAGGTGTCCCAGCCGGGGCGGGGGTCCGGGCCGCCCCCGGCGGGGCGGGCGAGGAGCGCGGTGATCGCGTCCGGGGAGCCGGGGAAGACCGCCCAGAGGGTGTCGGTCCGGCCGGCGGCGCCCAGCGTCCGCAGTTCCTCCACGCGGCGGCGGAACCCCGCGGTGTCGCACCGTTCCACCCGGGAGGAGAACTCGTAGCCCCAGCCGGCGATCCGCCGGCGGGTGGCGGACGGCAGGGGTTCCGTCCCGCCCTCCGGTTCACCTCCGGTCGGGCAGGCCACGGTCTCGGCGACGGGGCCGGCGAAGACCTGGTGGGAGGCGCCGAGCAGGCGCAGTTCGGCGGTCAGTCCGCCGCCCAGCTCCACGCCGGTGACGGCGTGGGCGGGACGTCGTTCGGCGAGCAGCGAGAACGCCAGGTCCTCGGCGGCGGTGTCGAGGTAGGGGACGGCGAGGGATATCGCGGTCACGGCCGGGCCCCCGGGCCCGAACCGCCGTCGGTGAGCGCGGAGTCGTCACCCGGGTAGATGGTCAGGGTGCCGTTGGGCACCCGCTCCCCCAGCGACGCCTCCCAACTGCCGCGCCCGTCGGCGCCGAGGAAACGCTCGAAGGCCAGGGACCGGCCGCCGGGGCCGTCGTAGTCGGCGTACTCCACGCGCCCGGAGGCGGGCAGGCCGGTGGTGCCCTCGGAGCGGTAGTCGGCCATGCCGTGCTCGGTCCGGTGGTAGGTGACGCCCCGCACGGTGATCGTCTTGGCGGAGGGCGTGAGGTTCACGGGGGTTCCGGGCTCCTCGTCCTCCAGCTCGGTCCAGATGTAGACCTCGAGGTCCGGGTCCTCCTCCACCGACAGCCAGCGGCGGGTGCCGCCGGGGCCGTCCATGGCGTCGAGGAAGTGCTCGGACCAGGTGAAGCCGCCCTCGGTCAGCCGCAGCGAGCCCCGCACGAAGAGCCGTTCGCCCAGGTACTCGACGAGGTCACCGGCGGCGATGGTCCTCGGGTCCCCGCCGACACCGTCCTCCGGGGCGAAGGGATCGGCGGGCCGGCGGGCCCCGGCGGTCGACGCCGCCGGCCGCCTGCGGGCGGCGCGCAGTGCCGCCACCGCCACGGCCACCCCGGCCAGTGCAACGATGATGGCCGCCACGACGACGATGTCGTCCATGTGGTCTCCCCCGATTCCCCGCGTCCCCGCGTGCTCGCTGTCGCAGCCGTCGCTGTCGGTCCGGGCGTCGGACGCCCGGGTGCGCCACGACGACGGGTCACGGGGTTCGAGGGGCGGACGGATTCGGTCACCACGAGCCACGGGGGGCGGTCGAACCCCCGTGGACGCGGTGTGGATCCGGTGTACCCCCGCCGTGTCCGCCGCGCGAAGCGCGATGAGTATGGCATACGACCCGGAACACGCCGGCGGCCGGGCTTTCGGTTCCCGAAACCCGTCCCGGGACCCACGGGGGCGACAACGGGCACGTGGATCCGGCCCGTCCGGACGCGGGGGCGACGGCCCCGGGTCGCAGGGGGTGTCAGCCGCCGCGGGTGGTCCCGTCGCCCGGTTTCCC
>NZ_VKHT01000901.1 GCF_014141535.1 Streptomyces alkaliphilus
CGCGTCCCCGACGTCCGGTTCGTCGGACACGGCCTCCCCGGACACGGCGGGCTTCGGGGAGACCATCCGGCGCAGGAACCGGGCACCCTCCGCGGAACGCTCCGCCACGCTCGGGAAGGGATGCCCGGGCTCCGGCTCCACCCACAGTCGGCGGCCCACCGACACGGTCTCCAGCACGGCCTTGGCCTCGGGCAACGAGCGCAGGGTCACGGCCGGCCGCAACCGTTCCAGCAGCAGCGCACCCGCCTCCGGGTCGCAGCGCCGGGAGCGCACCGCGCCCCGCCCGTCCCACATCCGCAGCGCGGCGTGTTCCACCCCGGCCCGCTCGGGCCGGCCGCACAGCTTCAACACCCCCGGGGTGCCGTCGCAGGCACGTACCAGCACCACCATGGAGGTCCGGCCACCGGGCACCACGACCCGCTCCGGGATCAGCCCCCACCGCTCGGCCAGGAGGTCCACCACCCCGGGGAATTCGGCGGCGCGGCGCCGCAGCGCGAGCCGGGTGGAGCGCGCCAGGTGCGCGGGCGGCTCCCACCGGCCGGCGGGCGGATCGGAGGGGGAGACGGGGAGGGACATGGGATCAGTCCTGCCCGAAACCGGCTCCCGGTACCGTCGCCACGCCCGCCGGTGGACGGGCCTGCGCCGTGTGGTTGCCGTCGCCGTCACCCTCCGGCCGCCCGGCGGGGTCGCCGGGAACCGCGTACTCGGCGACACCGGGGAAGGCGACCGCCCGGCCGTGCCAGCGCGCCGCCAGTACGGCGGCCTCGCGCAGGGCGATCGCGGCCTCCCGCCGCGCGTCGCCCCCGGAGGCCCGCACCAGGTCCGCGTACACGGCCGCCACCTTGGTCTCCAACTCGGCCGCCAGCGCCAGCGCGGATGAGTCGTCGGTCACCTCGAAGGGCAGCGCGTACCCGGCGGCCGCCGCCGGGGGGTCGCCGCCCAGGTCGCGGATGCGCCGGGCCAGGGCGTCCCGCCGGGCGCGGTGCCCGCTCCACGCCTGCCTCAGGTCACCGGCCGCCCCACCGTCCCCGGCGGCCGCCCCCGCCACGCCGTAGCCGTAGACGGCGGCGTGCTCGGCGGCCAGTGCCGCCCGGGTCGCGCTCAGTTCCGCGTTCGGATCCATGCCGTCCGTTCCCATCCGCCGTGCCATGCCGTGTCCTCCCCCGTCCGCCGGGCGTCGTTCGGCGCGTCCTCCGCCGCTCCGCCCGTTCCCCCTCCGGCCCGTCGCGTCCCCGGGCCGGGCCCCCGTCGCGGGGGACGCCCGTGCTCATCCGCGGGCCCCGGTGAGCAGGTAGCTCCGGGCGGCGCCGGCCGCGGAGAGCGAGGCGAGGAGCCGGGCCGTCTCGGCCGGGGCCGCGTCGAGAGCGCGCAGGCGGGCCTCGGAAACCCGCTGCTCCTCGGTGGCCAGGGCCGCCAGCGCGGCGTCCGGCTCGTCGGGCACCCCACTGTCCGGGGGGCCCGGGTTGTCCGGGTTGTTCGGTGCTGTTCTCCCGGCGTCCTCCGCCTCCCCGGCCCCGGGCGGCGCGGGCTCCTCGGGGACCCCCGGGCCGTCCAGGTCGGCCGCGGCCGCGGAGCGCAGCGGACCCAACAGGCCGGCCAGGGAGGGATGGGCCGTCACGGTGGCGTTGTAGCGCCCGACGAGCCCGGCGCTCTGCCGGCTGACCGTGGTGGCGAGGCTGTTTCCGGCCCGTTCGGTCGGCGGCGGTGCCGCCGGGGCGGCCTGCCCGCCGGTCGAACAGCCGGGAAGGGTGATCCCCAGGACAATCGCCCCGGCGCTGCCGAGCAGCGCCCGTCTGGGCAACTCGATGGGCACGATGCGCCGCACTCCCCGTGGTCCGATTCGCGTCGGTCGTGTGCATCCCGGTGGGTCGTACGGATCGGGTGAACCGTGCGGTCCGGGTCGCGGAGCCCACCGGGCCCGGGCGCACCGGGTACCCCGGGCCGCCGGGCCGCCGTGCGGCCCGGCGGGTGATCCGCGGTTCCGTGAGGGTACCCCTGCGCACCCCTGTTCCCCCGCGCCACCCCGGTACCCGGGTACGGTGCCACCC
>NZ_VKHT01000902.1 GCF_014141535.1 Streptomyces alkaliphilus
GGACCAGGGGGCGCCGGGCGGCGGAGCGCTCTGCGCCCCGGGGTATCCGGGCTCGGTCACGGGGTAGCCGTAGCCGTAGTCCTGCGAGCCGGTTTCGGTGACGCCGGACCACCCGCCGGCGAAGGTGCTCTCCGGGCCCTGCCCGCTCTCGGCCGGGGTGGGTTCGGGGCCCCAGCCACCGGCCGGGGTACCGGGAGCGACGCCCCAGTCGGCCACCGGTTGGGCCCCGGTGTCGGTGATCCCGCCGTAGCCGACGGTGGACCAACCACCGGTCTCGTAGGGGTCGCCCATGCCGTAGGAGTCGGGGCCGGTGCCCGGCGCGCCCGAATCCGAACCCGACCAGTCGGCTCCGCCGTACCCGACGCCCACGGGCCGACCGGTCGCGGTGGTCTCCCAGCCGTCCCGGTCGTCGCCGACGGCTCCGGAGCCGGTGGTTCCCGCGGCGCCCGCACCGGGGTCCGACCAATCGGCATAGGCGTGGGTGTCCTCCTGTCCGTACGGGCGGGCGAGGGGATCCCGGTGGGGCTCCCCGGGGGTCTCGCCCCAGCCACCGAGGACCCCGGCGGTGTCCCGCTCATCCCGTCCCGGTCCCCCACCGAGGGGGGCGGGCTCATGACGTCCCCCGCCCCGGGGCGGGTGGCCCTCGTCCGCACCGGTCGGCTCGGCGGCCCCGGCCGGACCGTCGGGCAGCGGCTCCATCGGCCGCACCTCGCGTCGCCGGGGGCTGGTGCCGGGGTTGCCGCCCAGCGCCCAACCGGTGGAGAAACCCTTGCGGTAGGAGAGGGTGACCAGGGTTTGACCGGTCGCGAAGGCCAGTGCGCCCAGGGTGATCACCGGTACGGACGGCAGCAGGACGCCGAAGACGACACCGAGGAAACCGAAGAAGGCCAACAGCCGCCAGCGCAGTCGGGCCTTGTACTGCAGCAGCACCTCGCCGAGGAGCCAGAGAGCGACCAGCCCGAACGCGATGTAGAGGACCGTCCAGCCCATGTTCGCCCTCTCGTGAGTGCCTCGTCAGCGATCCGATCGCCGATGCAAGCCCAGATTCCGGTAGATGTCCAGCGTGGCCACCGAGCGGTTGAGCGTGATGAAGTGCAGGCCGGGAATGTCCTGTTCCATCAACTCGGCGCACAGCTCGGTCGCGTACTCGATTCCGATCGAGCGTACCGCGACCGGATCGTCGGCCACCGCCAGAATGCGGCGCTCCAACTCCGACGGGAAGGTGGCGTTGCTCAGACTCGCGAAGCGCTCGATCTGCTTCACGCTGGTCACGGGCATGATCTCGGGGATGATCGGGGTCTCGCAGCCGGCCCCCGCCACCCGGTCCCGGAGTCGGAAATAGTCCTCCGCGCGGAAGAACATCTGGGTGATCGCGTAGTCGGCGCCGGCCCGGCACTTGGCGACGAGGTGCCGGATGTCGGTCTCCCGGTCGACGGAGCGGGGATGCATCTCGGGGAAGGCCGCGACACCGACGCAGAAGTCGCCGGACTCCTTGATGAGTTCGACCAGCTCGCTCGCGTAGGTCACGCCCTCGGGGTGCCGCACCCACTCCCCCATCGGGTCACCGGGGGGGTCGCCGCGCAGCGCGAGGAGGTTGCGGATGCCGGCGTCGGCGTAGCGCCCGATGATGTTGCGCAGTTCGGCGACGGAGTGGTTGACGGCGGTCAGGTGGGCGACCGGGGTGAGGGTGGTCTCGCTGGTGATCCGCTCGGTGGCCCTGATGGTGCCGTCGCGCGAGGTGCCACCGGCGCCGTAGGTGACCGACACGAAGGTCGGCCCCACGGCCTCCACCCGCCGGATCGCCTCCCACAGGATCTGCTCACCGCGTTCGGTTCGGGGGGCGGCGAACTCGAAGGAGTACGAGCGCTCCCCGGCGGCGAGCAGTTCGCGTACCGTCCGCGCGCGGTCGGTGCGTACGGAGGGAAGTCCAAGGGCCATGGTCGCAGGCTACCCGGGTGGGGAGGGGGATGGGGTCACGTTCCGGGAAACGGACGTCCACCGGCCGGTGGACGTTCCGCGGCGGCTTCCCGCAGTCGGGCCGCCAGGCC
>NZ_VKHT01000903.1 GCF_014141535.1 Streptomyces alkaliphilus
CCCCTCGCCCTCCCCGGGGGTGTCCACCACCGGGACGGTCGGCGTGCTCTCGCGCGGGCCCACATCGGCCCGCCCCGTCTCCGACTCGAAGTCCCGCACCGGTTCCCCGGCCAGCGCCAACTCGGTGTACCGGGCCCAGATCCGGGCCGGCACACCGCCGCCGCTGATCCGCTCCTCGCCCAGCGCCCCGTACATCGGCACCTGCGCCCCGCTGACCGGGTCCTGACCGAACACCCCGACCACCGTGGCCAGTTCCGGGGTGTAGCCGGCGAACCACGCCGCCTTGTCCTGTTCCGCCGTGCCGGTCTTGCCCGCCGCCGGCCGTCCGGCCGCCAGAGCGGCGATCCCCGTGCCGCTCTCCACCACGCCGCGCAGGATCGAGGTCGTCGAGTCCGCCGCCGCCCGGCTCACCGCCCGCTCCGATCGCGGCCGGGGCAGCTCCACCGCGCGGCCCTCCCGGGTCACCGAGTCCACCAGCACCAGGGGGTGCCGTTCGCCCCGGGCCGCCAACGTGGCGTAGGCGCCCGCCAGATCCAGCGCGCTCGGCGTCGCCGTGCCCAGGGAGATCGACTCCCCGGCCTCGACCAGCCCCGGGGTCTGCTCCGGAAGCCCCAGGGCGATCGCGGTCTCGCGGATCAGGTCGGGCCCCACGTCCACGCCCAGTTGGGCGAAGACCGAGTTCACCGACAGGTCCATCGCCCGGCTCACCGTCACCGTGCCGTGGTGGATGTTCCGCTCGTTGGTCGGTGCCCAGCCCGTGTGGACCCCGTCCCGCCCCATCACCGGCCGTCCGCTGGTGCCGTCGTAGGACGTGTACGGCCCGATCGGCGCCCCGGAACGGGTCACCGAACCGTGCTCCCGCGCCGCCGTGTAGACGAACGGCTTGAAGGTGGAGGCGGCCTGGTGGTCCCGCCGGGTGGCGTTGTTCAGGTACTGCTCGGTGTAGTCCACGCCCCCGTACATCGCCACCACCCGACCGGTGTCCGGCTCCACGGAGGCCGCGCCGGTGCGCAGCGTCGCGTCCTGCGGGCGGTCGGGATCCATCCGCTCCAACAGGTGTTCGCCGACCGCCTCGACCAACGCCTCCTGCTTGTCCGGCTCGAAGGTGGTGGTGATCCGGAAACCACCGGCGGCCAGCTGCCGTTCGTCCAGCGCCCCGCCGGCCAACAGGTGACCGCGGGCCGCCTCGACCAGATAACCGCGCTGTCCGGAGAGCCCGGCGGGCGCGGGCGGTTCCACCGGCTCGGGGAAGGTCGTCGCGGCCCGCTCGGAGGCACTCAGCCACCCCCGGGAGACCATGCCGTCCAGCACGTACTCCCAACGGCCCAGGGCCTGCTCCCGCCGCTCGGGCGCCACCCGCACGTCGTACAGGCTCGGCGCGTTCAGCAGGGCGGCCAGGTAGGCGCCCTCGCCGACGCCCAGCTCCTCCACGTCCTTGTCGTAGTACGCCCGCGCGGCGGCCTGGACGCCGTACGCGCCGCGCCCGAAGTAACTGGTGTTCAGGTAGCCGGCGAGGATCTCGTCCTTGGACGCCTCCCTGTCCAGTTTCACCGCGATGAAGAACTCCCGCCCCTTGCGGGAGAGGGTCTGCCGTTGGTCCAGGTAGTAGTTCTTCACGTACTGCTGGGTGATGGTGGAGCCCGACTGCCGGGCCTCGCCGCGCAGCATCCGCCAGGCGGCCCTGGCCATGCCCTTGGGATCGATGGCCGAGGTGGTGTAGAAGTCCCGGTCCTCCGCGGAGAGGACGGCCAGCCGCACGTGTTCGGGCACCCGCTCCAGGGAGACGTTCTCCCGGTTCACCTCGCCGGTGCGGGCCAGCGGCGAACCGTCCGCGTACAGCCAGACGTTGGCCTGGGCCGCCGCCGCCTCCCGGGGGTGGGGGATGTCCACCAGCAGGTAGCCGGCGACCAGGATCCCGCCGACGGCGACCACCGCCGCCGCCACCGACCCGAGCAGCACCCGCCGCCAGCGGCTGCGGCGGGTGGTCGGCCCCCGCCCGGGACGCGGCTCCCAGCCGGGGTGCCGACCCGACCGCCGCTCCCCGGGGC
>NZ_VKHT01000904.1 GCF_014141535.1 Streptomyces alkaliphilus
GGCTCCCCCGTTCTGGTGGAATCCCCCACCTATCCCGGCACGCTCGCCGTGGCCCGCGCGGCCGGGCTGCGCCCGGTGCCCGTGCCGGTGGACACCGACGGGGTGCGCACCGACCTGCTGGCCGACGCGTTCGCGGCGACCCGGGCCAGGCTGTTCGTCTGCCAACCGCTGTTCCACAACCCCACCGGCGCCGTTCTGTCGGCTCATCGACGCGGCGAGGTGTTGCGCGTGGCCAGGGCGGCCGGCGCCTTCGTCGTCGAGGACGACTTCGCCCGTCGACTGGTGCACGCCGACTCGCCGGCATCACCGCCCCCGCTGGCCGCCGACGACCCCGACGGCGTCGTCGTCCACATCCGCTCGCTGACCAAGGCCACCTCGCCCAGCCTGCGGATCGGTGCCCTGACCGCTCGCGGGCCGGCCCGCGAGCGCCTGCGGGCGGTCCATGTGGTCGACGGCCTGCTCGTCCCCCGACCGTTGCAGGAGACCGCCCTCGAACTGCTCGGCTCCCCGGCCTGGCCCCGGCATCTGCGCACGCTCGCGGAGGCGCTGCGCCAACGCCGCGTCGCCCTGCTGGCGGCGCTGCGAGGCGTCCTGCCCGGTCTGGTGCCGCAGAGGCCGCCCCGGGGCGGCTACCACCTGTGGGCGCGGCTGCCCGACGGCACGGACGAGCGCGCGGTGGTCGCCTCCGCCCTGCGCCACGGTGTGGCGGTCACGGCCGGCGGACCCTACTTCCCCGTCGAGCCTCCCGCCCCCCACCTGCGGTTGAGCCACGTCGGGGTGCCCGGTGCCACCCACCTGGAGGAGGGTGTCCGGCGGCTGCGAAGGGCCCTGGCCGGGGACGCCGCGCCGGCGGGGGGCCCGGCCGGCCCGGAATGAGACGGTCACCGGCCCGGACCCCGACGAACGACCCGCGCCTCCGACGGACGGTGCCGGTTCCCGGTCGGCCGGGAGCCGGCACCGTCCGTCGTGCACCGGTGGGGCCCCCGCTCAGGCCGCCACCCGGGCGCCACCCGGGCGCAGGGGTCCGAGCAGGGAGCTGCGGTCCCGGCTCCACGCGTCCAGCATCAGGCGTCCCAGCCGTGCCTCCAGGAAACCGGTGGCCCGGATGCCGAAGACGACGTCCGCCCGCAACTCCGGCTCCCGTTCCAGCAGGTCGGCGATGACGTCGTGCCGCATCAACTGCTCGTGCACGGCGTCCGCCTCCACGTGCTCGGTGTAGAAGCGCACGCACCGCTCGGGGGCACCCATCCGCTGCAGGGCGCGGGCCAGCCGCCGCGCCGAGGGCGGGGTGGTGATCTCGGCCGCCGCGAAGTGCCCCACCAGCGCGCCGCGCAGGGTGCGGTGCAGGCCGAACAGCGACATCAGGTTGACCACGGCGATCGCCGGCGCCGGAACGACGTCCACGTACGCCAGGTAACCGGGTTCCAGTCCGGCGCCCTCCAGCAGTTCGGCGAAGAGGTGGGCGTGTATCCGGTCGGCCCGACCCCCGCCGTACTCGTCGAACTCGACGGCGACCAGCGCCGCCTTGGCCCGGCCGGTGAGCCTGGGTATGGCCCAGGCGTGCGGGTCCGCCTCCTTGAGGTGGTAGATCGAGCGGTGCACCAGGTACTCGCGCATCTGCCACCACTCCCCCGAGCGGGAGAGGTACCGGGAGACCCCGGCGCCCCCCGGCGGCTCGGTGAGCAGGTCCTCCAACGCGCCGCGCAGATCGGTGTCGTCCGGCAGATCCGCGCGCAGGGCGGTGAGGAAACGCTCCTCCAGGGCTGCCCGCAGGCTCAACAGCGCCGGGTCCCACTCCCGGTCCGGGTGGACGCCCGCGAAGCCGCGGTAGTGCAGCTCGTAGCAGATGTGGAGGGCGAGGTGGAGATCGCCGCCGTAGGGATCGGCGGTGGCTATCTCCGCCGTCAGTTCCGGGCTCACGGCCGGCGCTCCCTCGGCCCCCGGGGCGGGGGGCTCGGGACCCAGCAGGGCGAGGACCGCCTCCCCCAGCGGTCCCCGGGTACGGGGCAGCGGCGGCGACGGCACCCCCTCCGGGGTGGTGG
>NZ_VKHT01000905.1 GCF_014141535.1 Streptomyces alkaliphilus
CCCCGTGCCGCCCCCCGATCCCGTCCCGAAAGTGTCCCCCATGCCAGTCGAGTCGGTCTTCCCGCGCCTGGAGGCCCTCCTCCCGCACGTCCAGAAGCCGATCCAGTACGTCGGCGGCGAGCTGAACTCCACCGTCAAGGACTGGGACTCCTGCGACGTCCGCTGGGCCCTCATGTACCCGGACGCCTACGAGGTCGGTCTGCCCAACCAGGGCGTCATGATCCTCTACGAGATCCTCAACGAGCGCGAGGGCGTCCTGGCCGAGCGCACCTACAGCGTCTGGCCCGACCTGGAGAAGCTCATGCGGGAGCACGACCTCCCGCAGTTCACCGTGGACGCGCACCGCCCGGTGTCCGCCTTCGACCTGTTCGGCGTCTCCTTCTCCACCGAGCTGGGCTACACCAACCTGCTCACCGCCCTGGACCTGGCCGGCATCCCGCTGGACGCGGTGGACCGCACGCAGGACCACCCCGTGGTGGTCGCCGGCGGCCACGCCGCCTTCAACCCCGAGCCGATCGCCGACTTCATCGACTGCGCGGTCCTCGGCGACGGCGAGCAGATCGTGTTGGAGATGACCGACATCGTCCGGGCGTGGAAAGAGGAGGGGCGCCCCGGCGGCCGGGAGGAACTGCTGTTCCGCCTCGCGCGCACCGGCGGGGTCTACGTGCCGCGCTTCCACGACGTGGAGTACCTCGCCGACGGCCGCATCTCCCGGGTGGTGCCCAACCGTCCGGGCGTGCCCTGGCGGGTCTCCAAGCACACCGTCATGGACCTCGACGAGTGGCCCTATCCCAAGCAGCCACTGGTCCCGCTCGCCGAAACCGTCCACGAACGGATGTCGGTGGAGATCTTCCGCGGCTGCACCCGCGGCTGCCGCTTCTGCCAGGCCGGGATGATCACCCGACCGGTCCGTGAGCGCTCCATCACCGGCATCGGCGACATGGTCGACAAGGGCCTGCGCAACACCGGCTTCGAGGAGGTCGGCCTGCTCTCGCTCTCCTCCGCCGACCACAGCGAGATCGCCGACGTGGCCAAGGGCCTCGCCGACCGCTACGAGGACGAGAAGATCGGTCTCTCGCTGCCCTCCACCCGGGTCGACGCCTTCAACATCGACCTGGCCGACGAGCTGACCCGCAACGGTCGCCGGTCCGGCCTGACCTTCGCCCCCGAGGGCGGCTCGGAGCGCATCCGCAAGGTCATCAACAAGATGGTCTCGGAGGAGGATCTGATCCGCACCGTCGCCACCGCGTACGGCAACGGATGGCGGCAGGTCAAGCTCTACTTCATGTGCGGGCTGCCCACCGAGACCGACGAGGACGTGCTCCAGATCGCCGACATGGCGACCCGGGTGATCGCCAAGGGCCGCGAGGTCTCCGGCTCCAACGACATCCGCTGCACCGTCTCCATCGGCGGCTTCGTCCCCAAGCCGCACACCCCCTTCCAGTGGGCCCCACAGCTCTCCGCCGAGGAGACCGACGCCCGCCTGGAGAAGCTGCGCGAGCGCATCCGCGGCGACAAGAAGTACGGCCGCTCCATCGGCTTCCGCTACCACGACGGCAAGCCCGGCATCGTCGAGGGCCTGCTCTCCCGCGGCGACCGTCGGGTCGGCGCCGTCATCCGCGCCGTCTGGGAGGCCGGCGGCCGCTTCGACGGCTGGCGCGAGTACTTCTCCTACGACCTGTGGATGAAGTGCGCCGGGGCGACCCTGCCCCCGCAGGGCGTGGACGTGGACTGGTACACCACCCGCGAGCGCGGCTACGAGGAGGTCCTGCCCTGGGACCACCTCGACTCCGGTCTGGACAAGGACTGGCTGTGGGAGGACTGGCAGGACGCCCTCGACGAGACCGAGGTCGAGGACTGCCGCTGGTCCCCCTGCTTCGACTGCGGGGTGTGCCCACAGATGGACACCTCCATCCAAATCGGCCCGACCGGGCGCAAGCTGCTTCCGCTCACCGTGGTCAAGTAGGCGGCCGGAACCGGGGCGTCCGACCCGACGGACGCCCGCCACGCGCCCCGCGCGGCCCGCGTGACCGTCACGGT
>NZ_VKHT01000906.1 GCF_014141535.1 Streptomyces alkaliphilus
GTACCGGAGGAGGGGGAACCGGAGGGGGACATGCCCCATTGTGCGCACACCCTCCACCGGGCCCGACGTCGGGGTCACCCCGGCCACTCGCCGGGGGTCCCGGCGGCCCCGGCGGCCTCCCCGGACGGGACCCGGTCGAGCACCCGCCGCAGGGCACCGTCGCGGGCCGCAAGTTCCCCGGGGCTGCCGACCTCCGCCACCCGACCGTTCTCCAGCACCACGACCAGGTCGGCGCGCCGGATGGTGGAGGGACGGTGGGCGATCAGCACGGTGGTGCGGGTCCCCGGGGCGGCCAGCACGTCGGCCAGCGCCTCCTCCCCCGCGGTGTCCAGGGCGGCGGTGGTCTCGTCGAGCACCAGGACCCGGGGGTCGGCGAGCAGGGCCCGGGCCAGGGCGATCCGGGCGCGCTGACCGCCCGAGAGGGTGCCGCCCCGTTCGCCCACGGCGCCGTCCAACCCCCCGGGCAGGTCGGCGGCGATCCGGTCCACCCCGCAGCGGCGCGCCACCTCCGCCACACGTCCGGCGTCCGCCTCCGGAGCGGCCAACCGCAGGTTCTCGGTGAGCCCGCCGTGGAACAGGGGGGTGTCCTGGCCGACGACGGCGACCGCCCGTCGCAGGTCGGGGTCGGCGACGTCCCGCAGATCCACCGCCTCCCCGTCCCGGGGAACCAGTTCGACGGTCCCCCCGGAGGGGTCCCAGAAACGCGCGATCAGGTGGGCGCAGGTGGACTTGCCCGCCCCCGAGGCGCCGACCAGGGCCACCGTGCCGCCGGCCGGTATGTCCAGGTCCACCCCGTCCAGCACCGGTGGTCCGCCGTAGTCGAAGCGCACCCCTCGGAACCGGACGCCCAGCGGACCGGGCGGAACGGGCACCGGAACGGTCGGCGGTGGGGCGCCGGCGGGGGTTCGGATGGCCTCGCCGACCCGGGCGGCGGCCCCGCGCAGGCCGATCGCCCGGCCCAGCGACTCGGCGGTCTCGGCGACGGGACCCAGAATGCCCAGGGCCAGCACCAGGGCGGTCGGCACCATCGCGCCGGAGAGCCGGCCGTCCGCGGCCGACGCGGCGGCCACCACCACCACACCGACGACCCCGAGGATGACCGGCAGGTCACGGGCGACCGCCGTCCCGGCGTCCAGGGATGCCTCGGCACGCTGGGCGGCCCCCACCTCCCGGCCGCGTCGGGCCAGACCGCGCCGCCGTTCCTCCAGGCCGCCGAAGGCCAGCAGTTCGGGCAGGCCGTCGACGGTGTCCACGGTCTCGGCGGAAAGCCGGGCGACGGCCCGACGGGTGCGGGCGCCTCGAGCGGCCCGGGCACGCCGCTCCAGGACGGGTACGAGCAGCAGCGCCGCGGTGGCGGTGAGCACGACCGGCAACAGCCACGGTTCCACCACCGCCAGGACCGCACCGCCGGCCGCCAGCACCACGGCACCCGCCGGGATCCGGGCGGTGGTGTGGGCGTAGAAGAACTCCAGGGCCTCGACGTCCCCCAGCGCGGTGCCGGCGAGGTCGCCGCTGTGCCGACGTCCGGTACGGGCGGGTGCTCCCCGGGCCGCGCCGTCGAAGACCCGGACCCGCAGTTCCGCGAGGACCCGATAGGCGAGGTCGTGGGAGAGGTCCATCTCCCACCAGGTGGTCAGGCCCCTCACCAGGACCAGGACGATCAGCGTGACGACGACGCCGGCGGAGGGCGGGGTCGCTGTGAGGACGGCGGCGCCGACCGCCCACGCGGCGACGGTGAGGAGGGCGACCAGGGACGCCTGGCCGAGCAGCGCGGCCAGAAAGGTGCGGGCCATCATCCGACGGTGACCGGCCAGGACGGGCAGGAGGGCGCGCAGGGCCCCGGAGGGCGGCTCCCCGGGGTCGGTGGCATGGTCGTCGGGAGTATCGGTGCCGGCGGAGGTGTCGCCGGCGGCCCCGACGCCGGACCCGTGGCCCCCTCCGGTCGGGGAGGTGTCGGCCGCGGACGGCCGGTCCCCACCGGCTCCCCGGGGCGCGGGGACGCGCGCACCGTTCTCCCCCCCGGCGGGGGGTTCGGC
>NZ_VKHT01000907.1 GCF_014141535.1 Streptomyces alkaliphilus
CCACCGCCCCGCCCGCCGACCTCATCCGCCCGGGGTCGGGGGCGTGCCCACCTCCGGGCGCGGCCGGTCCGCGGGGTCCCGCAACAGTTGCCGATCGTGCGTCGCCACCACCACGGCGGCGCTCGTGGTCCGGAGCTCGGCGATCTGCTCCCGGCGTTCGGCGTCCCACGCGTCGAGCCGGGTCGCGGCCTGTCGGCGATACCGTCGCGACCGGAGGGCCCGCATGACCGGACCGGGCGCACCCCCGCGCACGAGCCGCACCCGGGCACGGGCCGCTGCCAACCTCCGGCGCATCCCGCCGGGGAACTTCGCCGGCCACGACCACGGAGCCCACCACATGGAACACCTCTGGCCCACCATCGACCGCCTCGTGCGGTGGCTCGACACCGAGACCGAGACCACACCCGAGGTCGCCCGGCTGCTGCGCGTGCTCAAGATCAGCGAGGAAGCGGGTGAGGTCGCCGAGGCGATCCACGGGGTGAGCCGCTCCAACCCCCGCAAGGGCGCCGGCCACACCTGGCAGGACGTGGAGAAAGAACTCTGCGACGTCATCCTCTCGAGCATGGTCGCCCTGCGCACCATCACCCCGGACGCCGAGAAGGTGTTCGCCGAACGACTGGACCACGTCGCCCAACGGTCGCTGACGTCCTGACCCGGGCGCTTCGCCCGGTTGATGGGGACACCGACGGGCCACCGGCCCGGCCGGCGGTTCCGACCGTTCGGCCGAGCGATGGCCGAGCAGGGGGCCACCAGGGGCCCCGAAACGGCAGCGACCCCGGGTCGGATGGCCTCCGACCCGGGGTCCGGCGGTAGGCCGTGTGGGACTCGAACCCACAACCAATGGATTAAAAGTCCACTGCTCTGCCAATTGAGCTAACGGCCCGCAGGGAGCAGCATAGCCGTCCGCCGTGGGCGGGTCGCGGGCGATTCCCCTCCGCGCGTGCCGGGTCGGTACACGTCCGGGCCGGGCCCGGACACGGGTCCCGGCCCGCGCGGCCCGGGGAAGAGGGGCCGGCGCGGGCCGGGGCGAGAGGCGGTCGAGGGATCCCGACCGTTCCCGGCGGCGCGGACACCACCGGGGCGGCCCCGGGAGGGACTCCGGGGCCGGTCCTCGGGGGCGGGCCGGGGCGGCCCGCCGGGCCACCGGAGCACGACCGGTGGACGAACCGACGCGTGTGCGGCGCCTCAGGGCAGCGGGGTGCCGCCGGTGGCGTTGACGATCTCCGCGGTGATGTAACTGGCCTCCTTGGACGCCAGGAAGACGTACGGCGGCGCCATCTCGGCCGGCTGCGCCACCCGGCCCACCGGGGCCCGGGCACCGAACTCCGAGGTCTCCGGGAGGGTGGAGGGGATCAGCGGCGTCCACACCGGTCCGGGAGCCACGCCGTTCACCCGGATGCCGCGCTCGATGAGCTGGGTGGAGAGTGACTGGGTGAAGTTCTTGATGGCCGCCTTGGTCATGGCGTAGTCCATCAGCGGCGGGGACGGCTTGTACCCCTGCACGGAGGTGGTGTTGATGATGCTGCCGCCCTCGGGGATGTGCGGCACCAGGAACTTCGTCAGCCAGAACATCCCGTACAGGTTGGTCTTCATCACGCGGTCGAACTGCTCGGTGGTGATGGCCTCGATGCCGTCGGGCTGGGCCATCTGGAAGGCCGCGTTGTTGACCAGGACGTCCACCCGGCCGAACTCCTCGACGGCGCGGTCGGCAAGCTCACGGCACTCCCGCTCCTCGCGCAGGTCGCAGACCACCGCGATCGCGCGGCGTCCGGCGTCGGTGACCAGGCGGGTGGTCTCCTCGGCCTCGCTCTTCTCCTCGGGCAGGTACGTGAACAGCACGTCGGCGCCCTCACGGGCGAAGGCCAGCGCCACGGCGCGGCCGATGCCGGAGTCCCCGCCGGTGATCACCGTGCACAGGTCGCGCAGACGGTCCGAGCCCCGGTAGGACTCCTCGCCGTGGTCGGGGCGCGGGCTCATCTCCTCGGTGTGGCCCGGCGGTTCCTGCTCCTGCTCGGGGAACTCGGGCCGGGGGTGGC
>NZ_VKHT01000908.1 GCF_014141535.1 Streptomyces alkaliphilus
AGGGTAGGCAGCGGGACGCGGGGGGGCGGTTCCGCCTTTCCGGCGGAACCGGGGTCACGTTTTGGACACCCCGGCGGGCGCTCGCCCGGGCGTTCGGAACGGCGGGTCACAATGAGCCCATGACCTCGGTCCCCCCGGCCATGTCGGCCGTTCCCGTACCGCCGGGCCCGCCGGTTCGACCGGTGTCCCCGGCTCCCTCCCGCTCCGAGTTGGCGGAGCACCTCGTGCGCACCCGGATCGCGGGCGAGGTGGCCACCCCGAGGGAGAACAACCTCTCCCACTACCGGGAGTTGGCCAACGGCAACCGCTACTACTGGCTGGGAGTGGAACTGGGCGACCGCTGGAGCGACGAGCAGGACGTGCTCGCGGTGATGGCGGAGCGCTGCGGCGTGGACGGGGACCCCACCCATCGGCAGGGGCAGGACACCATCGACCCGGAGTTGACGGTGGCCGCGCTGGACCGCACGGCGGAGGTGCTGCGTCGCACGGCCGAGCGGGGCGGGCGGTTCCTCTCCGCCACCGGGCACCCGGGCGGCCTGTTGGACACCCACTCCCGGGTGACGGCTGCCCTGGTGGCGGCGGGGTGCGAGCTGGTGCGGGTGCCGCTGGGGCTGACCGCCGACGAGGGCGTGGTCACCCAGTTGGCGGGGGTGGCGATGTACGAGCGGGGGGCGTCCCTGTGGCACACCCATTCCCCCGCGCCGATGGCGGAGATCCTGCGGGCCCTGCCGCAGGAGGGCGAGGCGCCGCCGGACCTGGTGATCGCCGACCACGGGTGGGCCGGATGCGCGGCGCAGCACGGCATCGAGACGGTGGGATTCGCGGACTGCAACGACCCCGCGCTCTTCCTGGCCGAGGCGGAGGGGACGCTGGCGGTGTGCGTGCCGCTGGACGACCACGTGACCGATCCCCGGTACTACGAGCCGATGACGGCGTACCTCCTGTCGGCGGCCGGGCTGGAGTGAGCCCCGCCCCGGATGCGTCGGGCGGACGTCCCGGCACCGGCGGCGGGACGGCGGTCGCCCGGGGTGGGATCGGGCGGACCGGGTGGACCGGGGGTCAGGAGCGGTCCCGGGGGACGCGCACCACACCCTCCTGGATGACCGAGACGGCGAGCCGGCCGTCGCGGGTCCAGATCTGCCCCCGGGCCAGACCGCGCCCGTTCTGCGTGGTCGGGGCGTCGGTGTCGTACAACAACCACTCGTCGGCACGGAACGGCCGGTGGAACCACATGGCGTGGTCGAGACTGGCGCCGACCACGTCGCCGACCGTCCAGCCGCCGCGCCCGTGCGCCAGGAGCACCGAGTCCAGCAGGGTCATGTCGGAGACGTAGGTGGCCAGGCACAGGTGGACGACGGGGTTGTCGTGGACGCCCTGGATCTTGCCGTCGGTGCGGAACCACACCCGCGAGCGCGCCTCGCGCGGCTCGCCGACGGTGGCGTAGGGCGGTTCGACGGCGTAGCGCAGGTCGATGGCGCGGCGTGCCTCGAGCAGCAGCGGCACCACGTCGGGGTGCATGAAGGTGTCGGCGTAGCGGGGCAGCAGTTCGTCGGCGGTCGGCAGCGACTCCGGATCGGGGGCCTGCGGCATCTCCTCCTGGTGCTCCAGGCCATCCTCGTGCACCTGGAAGGAGGCCGAGAGGTGGAAGATCGGCTGCCCGTGCTGGACGGCGACCACCCGGCGGGTGGTGAACGACCTGCCGTCGCGGATGCGGTCCACCTGGTAGACGATCGGGGCGCCGGGGTCCCCGGGGCGCAGGAAGTAGGAGTGCAGGGAGTGCGGCAACCGGTCGTCGGTGACGGTGCGGCAGGCGGCGACCAGCGCCTGGGCGGCGACCTGCCCGCCGAAGACCCGGGGGATCACCGAGGGGTGGCTGTCGCCCCGGTAGATGTCCTGTTCGATCCGCTCGAGGTCGAGCAGGTCGAGCAGGTACTGAAGGGTGTCGTTCATGAAACAAGTTCTACCCGATGGGGTCGGCGCCGGCCGGCCCGGTGCGGGCTTCCCGGCCGGGGCCCGACCGGCGACGCCGGGGGC
>NZ_VKHT01000909.1 GCF_014141535.1 Streptomyces alkaliphilus
GGCCCACCCCCTTTCCCGTCCGGCCGAACCGCCGGGCGGGAAACGGGATTGACTCTCGAGAACGTGGTGAGATGTCCGCCATGAGCGATATCAGTGAACGCAGCACGGTCTTCAAGGCGCCGCGCGGCGGCGTGATGACCCTCGAAGCCGGTGTCATCACCGGCGAGTTGGAACTCCTGACCAGCGCGGAGGAGGACGGCACCCTGGTGTTGCGGATCCGCTACGCCGGAGCCGAGGAGTGGTACACCCCCGAGGGCGGCCCCTTCACCCTCCACGACCCGCGCGACCACGAGGTCCTGCACGAGGTGCTCATCAGCCTCCTGCACCGCCCCAGCCCTGAGCCCGGCCCCCTCGCCGCCGCCCCGGCCCACCGGCGGCGAGGGCCCGGGGTCCGCCCGCGACGGCGTTTTTGTGACAGCACAGACGACCGTTGTCACCGCTCCCGGCCGCGCGCCATCATCGCCGCATGACCCCCCGTATCGAGCACTGGATCGACGGCGCCCCGTATGCCGGGACCTCGGAACGCACCGCCCCCGTCCACAACCCGGCCACCGGCGCGGTCATCGGCGAGGTCGCCATGGCGGACACCGCCGACACCGACCACGCCGTCGCGCGGGCGCTGGCCGCGGCCCGCGAGTGGCGCGAGGCGCCGCTCTCCCGGCGCTCCGCCGTGCTCTTCGCCTTCAGGGAACTGCTCAACGCCCGCACCGACGAACTCGCCGCGATCATCACCGCCGAACACGGCAAGGTGCTCTCCGACGCCGTCGGTGAGGTCCGGCGCGGCCTGGAGAACGTCGAGTTCGCCGCCGGCGTCCCCCAATTGCTCAAGGGCGACCGGTCCGAGCAGGCGGCGTCCGGGGTGGACGTGCACACCGTGCGGCAGCCGCTCGGCGTGATCGTCGGCATCACCCCGTTCAACTTCCCCGCCATGGTCCCGCTGTGGATGTGCGCCGGCGCCATCGCCTGCGGCAACGCCTTCGTCCTCAAACCCAGCGAGAAGGACCCCTCCGCATCCCTGTTCCTGGCCCGGCTGTGGAAGGAGGCCGGGCTGCCGGACGGCGTGTTCACCGTCCTGCAGGGTGACCGCGAGGCCGTGGACGGCCTGCTGAGGCACCCGGACGTCGCGGCCGTCTCCTTCGTCGGGTCCACCCCCGTGGCCCGGCACGTCCACGCCACGGCCGGCGCGCACGGCAAGCGGGTGCAGGCCCTGGGCGGGGCGAAGAACCACGCCCTGGTCCTGCCCGACGCCGACATCCCCTCGACCGCCGACGCCATCGTCTCCGCCGCCTACGGCTCCGCCGGCGAGCGCTGCATGGCGCTGTCGGTGGCCGTCGCCGTCTGCGAAGCGGCCGACCCGCTGGTCGCCGCCCTGGCCGAGCGCCTCCCCGGCCTGCGGGTCGGCGACGGCACCGCCCCCGACACCGACATGGGTCCGCTGATCACCCGCGAACACCGCGACCGGGTCGCCGACTACGTGGCCAGGGGCGCCGACCGGGGCGCCGAGGTCGTGGTCGACGGGCGGAAGGCCGACCTGCCCGCCGAGGGCTGGTTCCTCGGCCCGACCCTGCTCGACCGGGTCACCCCGGACATGGAGGTGTGGACCGACGAGATCTTCGGCCCGGTGCTCTCGGTGGTGCGGGTGGCCGGCTTCGAGGAGGGGATGGAGCTGATCAACTCCCACACCTACGCCAACGGCACCGCGGTCTTCACCCGGGACGGGGGCGCCGCCCGCCGCTTCCAACGGGAGGTGGAGGTGGGCATGGTCGGCGTCAACGTGCCGATCCCGGTGCCGGTCGCCCACCACTCCTTCGGCGGCTGGAAGGACTCGCTGTTCGGCGACACCCACATGTACGGGCCGGAGGGCATCGCCTTCTGCACCCGGGCCAAGGTGGTCACCACCCGGTGGCCCGACCCGGCGACCTCCGCCATCGACCTGGGCTTCCCGCAGACCCGCTGACCACCGGGCGCGGCCGGGCCGCCCCGCGTCCGGCCCGCGTCCGGCCCGTGAGCGGGTGGGGCCCGGTGGGCGGGGAG
>NZ_VKHT01000091.1 GCF_014141535.1 Streptomyces alkaliphilus
GGCCCGCCCGGCGTCGCTCCCCGGGGGACACCCGCCGGGAGGCGTCCGACGCGCTCATCGCCCTGGTGATCACGGCCGTGCTCGGTGGTATCGCCCTCGGCGCGCTCTGGGGCCTGTTCTCCCCCCGGGTGCGGGTGGTCTCCGACGGCGACGGCGTCTACCTGGTGAACTCCGAGAGCGAGGAGGCCATCGCGGGTGACGGCAGCTTCCTGCTCATGGGTCTGGCCGTCGGGGTGGTCCTGGGCCTGCTGGTATTCCTGCTCAGACGCCGGGGCGGGGTGGGCGCGGTGCTCGGTCTGGCCGTCGGCGCGGCGATAGGTGCCGTGATCGCGTGGCGACTGGGCATCCTCCTGGGCCCCGAGCAGGACCTCGTGGCCCGCGCGGCGGAGGTCGGGGAGGGCACTCCCTTCGAAGCGCCCCTCGAGCTGAGGACCCTCGGCTCACTGATCGGCCTGCCCTTCGGGGCGCTGCTGGCGCACTTCGTGGGCACGGCCCTGTGGAGTCCGCGGGAGAGCGAGATCCCGCCCCCGCCGTTCCCGCGCTGGAACTGAGCCGGCTCCCGGGAGCCGGCCCACTCCCGGGAGCGATTTTCGGCGTCCCGGCGGCCGGGGACTCAGCCGCGTCCCACGGACGCGGTCACCGCCTCCGTCAACCGCACCAGATCCGCCGGCGCCAGCTCGATCTCCAGGCCCCGCCGCCCCGCCGACACGCAGACCGTCTCGTACTCCCCGGCCGAGGCGTCCACCACGGTCGGCAGGCGGCGCCGCTGCCCCAGCGGGGAGATTCCGCCGCGCACGTAGCCCGTGGCCCGCTCGGCCGCCGCCGGGTCGGCCATCACCGCCCGCTTGCCGCCCACGGCCGCCGCCAGCGCCTTGAGGTCCAGGGTTCCGGAGACCGGCACCACCGCCACCGTCAGCGCCCCGTCCACCTCCGCCACCAGCGTCTTGAAGACCCGGGCGGGGTCGGTGCCCATCGCCTTCGCGGCCTCCTCCCCGTAGGACGGCGAGGCCGGATCGTGCTCGTAGGCGTGCAGGGTGAACTCCACGCCCGCCCGGGTCGCCGCCACGGTCGCCGGCGTGCCGGCGCTCCCCGCCCGTTTCTTCCGCCCCATCCCGTCCCCGCTCCCTCTCCCGGGGCCCGGCCCCGGCTCGTCCGCCGCCACGGCCGGCCCGGCTCAGTTCGGGCTGGTCGGCCGGCGGGTCAACTCCACCGCCGGCACCGACGGCAGTTTCCCGATCACGCCGATCTCGCGGCGCAGCAGTCGAAGCTCCCGGGCCAGCCGGGCGGCGGTGTCCGGCGCCTCCAACAGCGCCTGCTTCTCCGCGGTCTCCAGCACGGTGGCCGCCGCCACCAGATACGACACCACCGAGGGTTCCTCCGGCAACTCGCTTCCCGGCACCAGGGAGCGCTCGTACGCCCCCGCCAGGCGCTGCTGGTAGGCGCGGAAGGCACGCAGCACGCCCGTGGCGAGCACCTCCGCGCCCTCGCCGGCCTCCTCCTCCAGAAGCTCCACCTCGCCGACCAGATAGCGGCCCGCGCTCTCCACCGACAGCAACCGGAACCGGGTGGTGCCCGTCGCCAGCACCTCGAACGAGCGCGGCCCGTCCCCGTCGTCCGCGTCGTCACCCGGGTCGCCCGCGCCGGTGCCCCCCGCCGGGTCGTGCTGCCGGATCGTGGTGGCGTCCGCGACACACCCGATCGGGTGGAAGGAGTCCATCGGATCGGGGGCGAAACCCGCGCCCGGCCGGGTGTCGGGGGCCGACACGCCCGGCTCACCGGGCAACCCCCGACCGGGCGGCGCCACCTCGTACCCCTCCCGGATCGCGACGACCCCGAAGGGACGCGGCCCGTCCCCCGGCAGCCGCAGCAGATCCGAGACCAGCGCCCGGTAGCGGGCCTCGAAGACGTTCAACGGCATGACCAGCCCGGGGAACAACACGGCGTGCAGGGGGAACAGCGGCAGGCGGGTCGTCGTCACGGCGCGAAGCCTAGCGTTCCGACCGGGGGACCGTCCGGGAGCGGGAGCCATCGGACGCGCCCCGGCGCCACGGCGCACGCCCCCCGATCGCCCGCCCCCGGGAGGCCCTGCCCTCCGTATCACGCGTCGTATCACCCTGTGGGACGACAGCCGGACGCCCCCCGGCGTCTGAGAGACTGGTGGGTGTGTTGAAGCGAATCGATCTGCGGGGTTCCGGCCGGGACGGCGCCGGAATCGACCGTGAGCTGCTGCCGCGCGCCGAACTCGACGTGGAAGCCGCCCTGGAGAAGGTGCGGCCCATCTGCGAGGACGTCCGCCATCGCGGCACCGCGGCGCTGATCGAGTACGCCGAGCGGTTCGACGGCGTGCGCATCGAGCGCACCCGGGTACCCGCCGAGGCCCTGCAGAGGTCCCTCGCCGAACTCGACCCGGCGGTCCGCGCCGCCCTGGAGGAGTCGATCCGCCGCGCCCGCCTCGTCCACCGCGAGCAGCGTCGCACCGACCACACCGTCACCGTCGTTCCCGGCGGCACCGTCACCGAGCGTTGGGTGCCCGTCGAGCGCGTCGGCCTCTACGTGCCGGGCGGAAACGCCGTCTACCCCTCCTCGGTGGTCATGAACGTCGTGCCCGCCCAGGAGGCCGGCGTCGAGTCGCTCGCCGTCGCCTCCCCGCCGCAGAAGGAACACGACGGCCTGCCGCACCCGGTGATCCTCGCCGCCTGCGCACTGCTCGGCGTCACCGAGGTGCACGCCGCCGGCGGTGCCCAGGCGGTCGCCATGTTCGCCCACGGCACCGACGAGTGCCGCCCCGTCCAGCTCGTCACCGGTCCCGGCAACATCTGGGTCGCCGCGGCCAAGCGACTGCTCAAGGGCGTCATCGGCATCGACGCCGAGGCCGGCCCCACCGAGATCGCCGTCCTCGCCGACGACACCGCCGACCCCGCGCACGTCGCCGCCGACCTCATCAGCCAGGCCGAGCACGACGTGCTCGCCGCCTCGGTACTGGTGACCCCCTCCACCGCTCTCGCCGACGCGGTGGACGCCGCCCTGATCGAACAGGTCGCCGCCACGAAGCACGAGTCGCGGGTCACCGAGGCCCTCACCGGCCGGCAGTCCGGCGTCGTCCTCGTCGACGACCTCGACCACGGCCTGGCGGTGGTGGACGCCTACGCCGCCGAGCACCTGGAGATCCAAACCGCCGACGCCACCGCCGTGGCCGCCCGGGTCCGCAACGCCGGCGCGATCTTCGTCGGCCCCTGGGCCCCGGTCTCCCTCGGCGACTACTGCGCCGGCTCCAACCACGTGCTGCCCACCGGCGGCTGCGCCTGCCACTCCTCCGGGCTGTCCGTGCAGTCCTTCCTGCGCGGCATCCATGTCGTGGACTACTCCCGCGACGCCCTCGCCGAGGTCACCCACCACGTGGTCGCCCTCGCCGAGGCCGAGGACCTGCCCGCGCACGGTGCCGCGCTCAAGGCCCGGTTCGACTGGAAGGTACCCAGCTCCACGTGACCGGCAACACCCCCACCCCGCCCGCCGACGCCCCGGCGGGCGGCGTCCGCACGCTCGACGACCTGCCCATCCGGGAGGAGCTCCGCGGCCAGTCGCCGTACGGCGCCCCCCAGCTCGACGTGCCCGTACGGCTCAACACCAACGAGAACCCCCACCCCCTGCCGCCCGAGTTGGTCGCCCGCATCGCCGAGCGCGTCGCCGGGGCCGCCCGCGACCTCAACCGCTACCCCGACCGGGACGCCGTCGAACTGCGCGCCGCGCTGGCCGACTACCTCGGCCGTACCTGCGGCCTGTCGCTCGGGACCGACCGGGTGTGGGCCGCCAACGGCTCCAACGAGGTCCTGCAACAGCTCCTCCAGGCCTTCGGGGGGCCCGGCCGCACCGCGCTGGGCTTCGAGCCCTCCTACTCGATGCACGCACTCCTCGCCCGGGGCACCGGCACCGGCTGGGTCTCCGGTCCCCGGGACGCCGGCGATTTCACCATCGACCTGCCCGCCGCCGAACGCGCCATCGCCGAGCACCGGCCGCACGTCGTCTTCGTCTGCTCGCCCAACAACCCCACCGGCACCGCCGTCGCGGCCGAGACCGTCCTCGCTCTGCACGACGCCGCGCAGCGGGCCCGCTCCGGCCCCGGCGAACACGGTGCCCTGGTGATCGTGGACGAGGCGTACGGCGAGTTCAGCCACCGTCCCTCGCTGCTGCCGCTCATCGAGGGCCGCCCCCGCCTGGTGATCTCCCGCACCATGTCCAAGGCGTTCGGCGCCGCCGGCCTGCGGCTGGGCTACCTCGCCGCCCACCCGGCCGTCGTGGACGCCGTCCAACTCGTGCGGCTGCCCTACCACCTGTCCGCCGTCACCCAGGCCACCGCGCTCGCCGCCCTGGAACACACCGATACCCTGTTGGGATACGTCGAACAGCTCAAGGCCGAACGGGACCGACTGGTCGCCGAACTGCGCGCGATCGGCTGCGAGGTCACCGACTCCGACGCCAACTTCGTGCAGTTCGGCCGGTTCGACGGCCCGGGCGGCGCGCACGCCGCCTGGAGGTTCCTGCTGGAGCAGGGCGTGCTGGTCCGGGACAACGGCGTGCCCGGCCGGCTGCGGGTGACCACCGGCACCCCCGAGGAGAACGACGCGTTCCTGGACGCGGTGCGCGAGCTGATGAAGGAGAACGACCGATGACCCGCACGGGCCGCGTGGAACGAACCACCAAGGAGACCAAGGTCCTCGTCGAGATCGACCTCGACGGCACCGGGAAGGTCGACGTCTCCACCGGCGTCGGCTTCTGGGACCACATGCTCGACCAGCTCGGCCGGCACGGCCTGTTCGACCTGACCGTGCGCACCGAGGGCGACCTGCACATCGACACCCACCACACCATCGAGGACACCGCCCTCGCGCTGGGCGCCGCCTTCCGGCAGGCCCTCGGCGACAAGAAGGGCATCGTCCGCTTCGCCAACGCCTCCGTCCCGCTGGACGAGTCCCTGGCGCAGGTCACCGTGGACCTCTCCGGCCGCCCCTACCTCGTGCACAGCGAGCCCGACGGCATGGCCCCGATGATCGGCTCCTACGACACCACCATGACCCGGCACGTCCTGGAGTCCTTCGTCGCGCAGGCGCAGATCGCCCTGCACGTCCACGTCCCCTACGGCCGCAACGCCCACCACATCGTGGAGTGCCAGTTCAAGGCCCTCGCCCGGGCCCTGCGGTACGCGAGCGAGATCGACCCCCGGCAGACCGGCATCCCCTCCACCAAGGGAGCCCTGTGAACCTCACCTCGACGCTCCTGATCGCCGCCGGCCTCTTCCTCGCCGGCGGCGCCTGGTCCTTCGCCCGGCAGGACCTGCCGCGCGGCGTCGTGGTGCTGCTCGGCGTCGCCTCCGCCATGTGCCTGGTGGCGGGGGTGCTCCGCCTGGAGGTGTGGAACCAGTGACCACCGACCCGAACACCGAGCCGGGCGCGGTCCCGGAGGCCGCCCCGACCACCGGCTCCGCCGGCGGGGCCGCCGATCGGGGTGGGGCCCGAAAGTCCGTCGTCGTCTTCGACTACGGCTTCGGCAACATCCGCTCCGCCCAGCGCGCCCTGGTCCGCGCCGGCGCCGAGGTGGAGATCACCCGCGACTACGACGCCGCGATGAACGCCGACGGCCTGCTCGTGCCCGGGGTCGGCGCCTTCGCCGCCTGCATGGCCGGCCTGGTCGAGGCGCGCGGCGACTGGGTCGTCCAGCGCCGGTTGGCCGGCGGCCGGCCCGTCATGGGCATCTGCGTCGGCATGCAGATCCTCTTCGGCCGGGGCATCGAGCACGGCGTGGAGACCGCCGGCCTGGACGAGTGGCCCGGCACCGTGGATCGGCTGCGCGCCGATGTCGTCCCCCACATGGGCTGGAACACCGTCGAGGCTCCCGAGGGCTCCCGCCTCTTCGCGGGCATCGACCCCGAGGAGCGCTTCTACTTCGTGCACTCCTACGCCGCCCGGGACTGGACGATGGAGACCATCAACCCGCGCATGAGCCCGCCGCTGGTCACCCGCGCCGTGCACGGGGAGCCCTTCGTCGCCGCCGTCGAGAACGGCCCCCTGTGGGCCACCCAGTTCCACCCCGAGAAGTCCGGCGACGCCGGAGCCCAACTCCTCAGCAACTGGATCGAGAGCCTGTGATGACCCCCGAGCTCGAACTGCTTCCGGCCGTCGACGTCCGCGACGGGCAGGCCGTGCGCCTGGTGCACGGCGAGTCCGGCACCGAGACCTCCTACGGTGACCCGCTGGAGGCCGCCCTCGCCTGGCAGCGCGCCGGTGCCCGCTGGCTGCACCTGGTCGACCTCGACGCCGCCTTCGGCACCGGCGACAACCGCGAGCGCATCGCCGAGGTCGCCCGCGTCACCGCCGAGGCCGGCGTGAAGGTCGAGCTGTCCGGCGGCATCCGCGACGACGACTCGCTCGCCGCCGCCCTGGCCACCGGCTGCACCCGGGTCAACCTGGGCACCGCCGCGCTGGAGGCACCCGAGTGGGTCGCCAAGATCATCGCCGAACACGGCGACCGCATCGCCGTCGGTCTCGACGTGCGCGGCACCACGCTGCGCGGCCGGGGCTGGACCCGTGACGGCGGAGACCTCTACGAGACCCTGGCCCGCCTGGACTCCGAGGGCTGCGCCCGGTACGTCGTCACCGACATCGCCAAGGACGGCACCCTCCAGGGCCCCAACCTGGAGCTGCTGCGCAACGTCTGCGCCGCCACCGACCGCCCCGTCGTCGCCTCCGGCGGTGTCTCCCGCCTGGACGACCTGCGGGCCCTGGCCGCGATGGTGCCGATCGGAGTCGAGGGCGCGATCGTCGGCAAGGCCCTGTACGCGGGCGCCTTCACCCTGGAGGCCGCGCTGGAGACCGTGCGGGCGGAGGCCGCGGCGTGAGCCTCGCGGTGCGGGTCATCCCCTGCCTGGACGTGGACGCCGGCCGGGTGGTCAAGGGCGTCAACTTCCAGAACCTCCGGGACGCGGGCGACCCCGTCGAGATGGCCAAGGTCTACGACGCCGAGGGCGCCGACGAACTGACCTTCCTCGACATCACCGCCTCCTCCGGCAACCGGGAGACCACCTACGACGTGGTGCGGCGCACCGCCGAACAGGTCTTCATCCCGCTGACCGTGGGCGGTGGCGTCCGCGCCGCCGACGACGTGGACCGACTGCTGCGCGCCGGTGCCGACAAGGTCGGCGTCAACACCGCCGCCATCGCCCGACCCGAGTTGATCCGGGAGATCACCGAGCGCTTCGGCAGCCAGGTCCTCGTGCTGTCCGTGGACGCCCGACGCGTCACCGGGGAGACCACCACCCCCAGCGGCTTCGAGGTCACCACCCACGGCGGCCGGCGCGGCACCGGCATCGACGCCGTCGAGTGGGCCCACCGCGCGGCGGAGTTGGGGGCGGGGGAGATCCTGCTCAACTCCATGGACGCCGACGGCACCAAGGACGGCTACGACCTGACCATGATCGAGGCCGTGCGCAAGCACGTCACGATCCCGGTCATCGCCTCCGGCGGCGCCGGCGCGGTCGAGCACTTCCCGCCGGCCGTGGAGGCCGGGGCCGACGCCGTGCTCGCCGCCTCCGTCTTCCACTTCGGCGACCTGCGCATCGGCCAGGTCAAGGACGCCCTCCGCGCCGCCGGTCACCCCGTGCGCTGAGCCGGCGGGGGTCGGCCGGAGAGCCGGCTGGGTCGGCCGCTGCCGCCGGTGTCCCGGCTGCTCTCGTACGGGCAGCCGGGCCCGAGGTCGGGGCCGGGGCCGGGGGGCGGAAACCGAACTCGGTCGGTCGATATCAGTCGGTCAATATCAGAGTCGCCTGCCCGGTCACGGCGGCGATGCACTCGAAGTCGCGGTCGCAGTGCAGGAGTGTCAGGCCCGAGAGCTCGGCGATGGACGCCACCAGGAGATCGACCGGTCCGGCCCCCCGGTGCCACCCGCGCTCGGTGAGAAGCCGCTGTACCGTCCGGGCCCGCTCGTAGGTTCCCTCGGGAACGGGAGCCCAGGCGTAGCACTGGTGCAGGGTGGCCAGGACAGCCGCCCGGTCCGCCGAACTTCTGGCGGAGAAGCCGATCTCCAACTCGGTGATGTCACTCATGGCCACCAAGCCGGCCTCGATGGCTCGATCCCATTCGTGGTGTTTGCCCTCCGGGCCGAGCAGGCGGACCGCCGCCGATGTGTCGATGAGGTAGTGCGCCGGCGTCATGTATCGCTTCCGGAGGCCTCTTGGCGGGGGTGAGAGGCGCGGTAGTTCGTCTTGTCGGAGAGAACAGCCATGTCCAGGGCTCCCTCGGCGATCAGGCGCCGGGCCTCGGCGAGGGCCTTGGCCCGCCGTATGCGGGCAGCGGTTTCCGCCAGCGCCGTGTTCACCGTTTCTTTTTTGGTCCTGGTCCCCAGCGCCTCCTGGGCCGCTGCCAGCGTCTCTTCGTCGATGTCGATCAGCATCTTCGCCATGGGCCCACCTTGTATATACACGCTTGTGGAAAGTATATACCTCTATCCCGGGATCACTTCTCCGAGGGAGTGACGTTCCGGGGGCGAACGAGTGGTCGACGGGTCAGTCCATGACGCTGCCGCAGGTGATGTTGATGTCGGCGGCGGTGACCGCGGCGGCCATGTCGGAGGCGGCGAAGACGGCGGCGTTGCCCACGTCCTCCAACGTGGCCGCCCGACGCAGCAGCGTGTGCGCGACGATCTGCGCCTCGATCGCCTCCCGCCCCTCGAAGTCGGTCGGGATGGACTCCGGGATGCCGCCGGTCTTCACCGTGATCACCCGCACCCCGTGCGGCCCCAGCTCGCACGCCCACTGCCGGCGCAGCCCCTCCAGGGCGTCGAAGGCGACCTTCAGCCCGCCGAGGTTCGGCAGGGTGTGCGGGCCGCCCCCGCCGAAGGCGAGCACCACCCCCGACCCGCGTCGCACCATGTGCCGGGCGGCGGCCCGGGTGGTCAGGAAGTGCGAGCGCAGCAGGGTGGCCACCGGTCGGGTGAAGTCCTCCACGTCGATCTCCATGAGCGGCTGCTGCACGTCCCCGAAGCCGATCAGGTTGAACGAGACGTCCACCGAACCGGCCTCGGCGGCGATGTCGTCCACGAAGGCATCCACATCCGACTCGTCCAGCGCGTCCAGCACCCCGATGTCCGCCGTCCCGCCGCGCGAGCGGATGTCGGTCGCCACCGCGTCCAGCGGCTCCCGGGTGCGGCCGGTGAGGAACACCCGCGCCCCCTCCCGGGCGAAGGCGCGCGCCACCGCCCCACCGATCGGCCCACCGGCGCCGTGCAGCACGGCGGTCTTCCTCTCCAGCAGCATCGCCGGTCTCCCTCCTGTCTCTTATACACAA
>NZ_VKHT01000910.1 GCF_014141535.1 Streptomyces alkaliphilus
CCGGCGCCCTCCGCCCTCCCGGCCATGACCGACCCCTCCCGTTCCCGTCCCGTGTCTCCGCGATCGTCGCCCGGCCGAAGGGTACGCGGCAGGCGCACCGTTTCCCGACCGGCACCGGGTGATGTGCGTCGCGTCCCGGACCGGACCCCTGACATACCGACCGGTCGGATGAGACCCTTCTCCCGGCACGACGGGAGAGTCGGCGCGCCGGGTTGTCCACAGCCCCTTGCCCCGACCGACCGTTCGGTTGCAGTATCGACCACGCTCCGCAGAGAAGCCAGTTCAGCCCCCGCCCACCGAGGAGATGGCCCACCCATGACCCCTTCGCTCACGGCCGCGCGACTGGCCGAGCGGCACCGCGGCACCCTGGACACCGCCCTGGAGACGACGCGCACCCGGGTCCACTGGTCCCCCCACCCCGAGAACCCCAAGGCATACGGCGGTGAGAACACCGCCGTTCCCGGCTCGCAGAGCGTCCCGGAGGGCGCGGCGGCGTTCGAGGCCCTGCGCGACACCCCCTTCGACCTCGACCAGCCCGCCCTCGCCGACCGGGTGGGCGACGAGATCTCCCCCTACGGCTTCCGGCTGGGCATCGACTACCCCCGCGCCGACCTCGAGGCCCTGCTGCCCGCGATGCGCGCCGCGATGCCGGGCTGGCGCGCGGCCGGGCCCGAGCTGCGCGCCCTGGTGTGCGTGGAGATCCTCGCCCGGCTCAACGCCCGCACCCCCGAGATCGCCCACGCGGTCATGCACACCACCGGTCAGGCGTTCATGATGGCCTTCCAGGCCGGTGGGCCGCACGCCCTGGACCGCGGTCTGGAGGCCGTCGCCCGGGCCTACGACGAGCAGACCCGACTGCCGGAGCGGATGCGCTGGGCCAAGCCCGACAAGCGCGGCCCGGTCGAGCTGGACAAGGAGTTCGTGCCGGTGGGGCGCGGCGTCTCGCTGCTCATCGGCTGCAACACCTTCGTCACCTGGAACGGCTACCCCGGCCTGTTCGCCTCCCTGGCCACCGGCAACCCGGTCCTGGTCAAGCCGCACCCGCGGGCCGTGCTGCCGCTGGCGCTCACCGTGCGGATCGCCCGCGAGACCCTCGCCGAGGCCGGTTTCGACCCCAATCTGGTGGCGCTGGCGGCCGAGGGCGACGGCGAGGGCATCGCCAAGGAGCTGGCCCTGCGCCCCGAGGTCCGGATCATCGACTACACCGGCTCGGCATCCTTCGGCGAGTGGCTGGAGGGCAACGCGACGCAGGCGCAGGTCTACACCGAGAAGGCCGGTGTCAACACCGTCGTCATCGACTCCACCGACTCCTACCGCGCCATGCTGGGGAACCTGGCCTTCTCCCTGAGCCTGTACAGCGGGCAGATGTGCACCACCCCGCAGAACCTCCTCATCCCCCGCGACGGCATCGACACCGACGAGGGCCGCAAGACCTTCACCGAGGTCACCGCCGACCTCGCCGCGGCCGTGGACAAGCTGCTGGGCGACGACGCCCGGGCCGCCGCCGTGCTCGGCGCCGTGGTCAACCCACAGGTGCTCGAACGCATCGAGAAGGCCCCCGAGCAGGGCGAGGCCGTGCTCACCTCCCGGGCCGTGCCGCACGCCGACCACCCGGACGCCACCATCCGGACCCCGGTCTCCGTCGCGCTGGACGGCTCCTCGGCGGACGCGGAGGGGGTGCACCAGGCCGAGTGCTTCGGGCCGGTCTCCTTCGCCGTGGCCACGGACTCCACCGCCGACTCGATCGCGCTGCTGCGCCGCACCGTCCGCGAGCGCGGCGCGATGTCCGTCGGCGGGTACACCACCTCCCCCGAGGTGGAGCGGGAGCTGGTGGAGGCCTGCCTGGACGAGTGCGCCCAGCTGTCCCTCAACCTCACCGGCTCGGTCCTGGTCAACCAGACCAGCGCCTTCTCCGACCTGCACGGCTCGGGCGGCAACCCGGCCGCGAACGTGGCCCTGGTGGACGCCGCCTTCATCGCCAACCGGTTCCGCACGGTGGAGATCCGCCGCCAGGCCTGACCCCCTCCCGGCC
>NZ_VKHT01000911.1 GCF_014141535.1 Streptomyces alkaliphilus
CCCCCGGCCCGTCCCCCGACCAGCCGTCAACTTCCCGATGACTCCCGGGAACTGACCGCGTGTCGGCCGAACACCGATCGGAGACCGACCGCGGACCGACAGCGCGTCGAGCCGGCGGACCCTTCGACCGACCGGCTCAGGCGCCCTCGGCCAGCTCCAGCCAGCGGGTCTCCAGCTCCTCCCGGCGCTCGACGACCTCCCGCAGCTCCGTGTCCAACTCGGCGACCCGGGTGAAGTCGGTGGCGTGCTCGGCCATGCTCGCGTGCAGCCGCGCCTCCCGCTCCCCCAGCTTGTCCAACTGCCGCTCGATGCGCTGCTGCTCCTTCTGCGCCTCGCGGGAGAGCTGCGCCGGCGAGGCCGCCGGCCGCTCCCGCTCCGCAGCCGGGGCGGCCTTGGCCTGCTCGTCCTCGGCGGAGCGCACGGCCGCCCGCCGCTCCAGGTACTCGTCCAGGCCGCGCGGCAGCATCCGGAGCCGGGCGTCGCCCAGCAGGGCGAACACCCGGTCGGTGGTGCGCTCCACGAAGTACCGGTCGTGGCTGATGACCACCAGCGAGCCGGGCCAGCCGTCGAGCAGGTCCTCCAGCTGGGTGAGGGTCTCGATGTCCAAATCGTTGGTGGGCTCGTCGAGGAAGAGCACGTTCGGCTCGTCCATCAGCAGGCGCAGGATCTGCAACCGGCGTCGCTCACCGCCGGAGAGGTCGCCCACCGGCGTCCACTGCTTCTCCTTGCCGAAACCGAACCGCTCGCAGAGCTGACCGGCGGTCATCTCCCGTCCCCCGCCCAGGTCCACCCGGGCGCGCACCCGCTCCACCGCCTGCAACACCCGCCAGGTCGGGTTGAGTTCGGCGACCTCCTGGGAGAGGTACGCCAGCCGGACGGTGCGGCCCACCCGGATCGTGCCGGAGACGACACCGTGCGCCCCTCCGGTCTCCCCGCCGGCGGCCTGTCGCCCGGCGGCGTCGGCCAGGGCCCTCAGCAGCGAGGTCTTGCCCGCGCCGTTGACACCCACCAGGCCGACGCGGTCGCCGGGGCCGAGCTGCCAGGTGAGGTCGGTCAGCAGGGTCTTCTCCCCCGCCCGCAGCGTGACGTGTTCCAGGTCGAAGACGGTCCTGCCCAGGCGGGCGTTGGCGAAGCGCATCAGCTCCGCGCCGTCGCGCGGCGGCGGCACGTCGGCGATCAGGGCGTTGGCCGCCTCGACCCGGAAACGGGGCTTGCTGGTGCGGGCCGGGGCCCCCCGGCGCAGCCAGGCCAGCTCCTTGCGGACCAGGTTCTGCCGCTTGGCCTCCTCGGTGGCGGCGATCCGCTCCCGCTCGGCACGGGCGAAGACGTAGTCGCTGTACCCGCCGTCGTAGCCGTGGACGGTGCCGCGCTGCACGTCCCAGATCCGGGTGCACACGGTGTCCAGGAACCACCGGTCGTGCGTGACGCAGACCAGTGCCGAGCGCCGGGAGCCGAGGTGGTGGGCGAGCCAGGCGATGCCCTCCACGTCGAGGTGGTTGGTCGGCTCGTCCAGCACCAGCAGGTCCTGCTCGGCGATCAGCAGCCGGGCCAGCGCGATGCGCCGGCGCTCGCCGCCGGAGAGCGGGCCGATGACGGTGTCCAGTCCGTCGGCGAAACCGGGCAGGTCCAGGCCGCCGAACAGGCCGGTGAGCACGTCGCGGATCCGGGCGTCGCCGGCCCACTCGTGGTCGGCCCGGTCGCCGATGATCTCCTGCCGCACGGTGGCGGCCGGGTCGAGCGAGTCGTGCTGGGTGAGCACGTCCACCCGCAGGCCGCCGGAGTGCACGACGCGGCCCGCGTCGGCCTCCTCCAGCGCCGTGAGGACGCGGATCAGGGTGGTCTTGCCGTCGCCGTTGCGGCCGACGACTCCGATGCGGTCGCCCTCGGCGACGCCGAGGGACACGCCGTCCAGCAGGGTCCGGGTGCCGTGGACCTTGGTGACGGACTCCAGGTTGACGAGGTTCTTCGCGGGGGCTGCCATGGGCTCTCAGTCCGAAGCTGTGGTCACGGGCGGGGTTCTGGGG
>NZ_VKHT01000912.1 GCF_014141535.1 Streptomyces alkaliphilus
CGCCCGCCCCGGCCGGTGACGTCCTCTACGCCGTGCATCCCAGCCCTTTGGGTGACCTCGTCCTCGCCGGCCCGGAACCGGATGTCCTCGCCTCGATCACCGTCCCCGACCAGCGGCACGCCACCGGTGTCCAACCCCACTGGCGACGCGATGACACCGCCTTCACCGAGGCCGCCCGGCAGCTCGACGCCTACTTCGCCGGAGAGCTGCGCGAGTTCTCCCTGACCCTGAGCACCCCGACCTCCGAGTTCCGCCGCCGGGTGTGGGAGGCGCTGGACGCCCTCCCCTACGGCACCACCATCACCTACGGCGAACTGGCCCGCCGGGCCGGCCTCCCGGCCGCGTCCGTCCGGGCCGTCGGCGGCGCGGTGGGACGCAACCCGCTGAGCGTCGTCCGCCCCTGCCACCGCGTCATGGGCGCCAACGGTTCCCTCACCGGCTACGCCGGCGGCCTGGACCGCAAGCGGTTCCTCCTCCGGTTGGAGGGCGTCCTGCTCTGACGCCGACCGGATCCGCTTTCCGGGCCGACCGGCGCGTCCCCGGGGCCGTGCCACCGGACCGCATCCATCCTTGGGTGACGGGGCGAAGGACCGATGACGGGTCCGGACCCGCCCCGGAGGACCCACCGAAAGGGGTTGTGTGATGAGCGGACCGGTGAGCACGGTTGACGCACCCGACGACCGGGCCGACACCGGCCACCCCGCCCCGCCCTGCCTGGAGGTCACCGAGGGCCGCGAGGCGACGGTCGGCGGGCTGCGGGTGCGCAGATCCCTGCCCCGCCGGGGGCGTCGCACGGTCGGCGCCTGGTGCTTCGCCGACCACATGGGCCCCGCCGACGTCACGGAGAACGGCGGCCCCGACATCGGCCCCCACCCGCACATCGGCCTGCAGACCGTCACCTGGCTGCTCGACGGCCAGATGCTCCACCGCGACAGCCTCGGCTCCGAACAGGTCATCAAGCCCGGCCAGCTCAACCTCATGACCTCCGGCCACGCCGTCTCCCACGCGGAGGAGGACACCGGCCACCACCGGGGCATCCTGGAGGGCATCCAGCTGTGGACCGCCCTCCCCGAATCCACCCGCCACGGCGCCGCGGACTTCGAGCACCACACCGAGCTGCCGAAGGCCGAGCTCGACGGCGGCACGGGTATCGCCACCGTCCTGATCGGCGACTTCGCCGACCTCGCGAGCCCCGCCCGCCACGACACCCCGCTCGTCGGCGTGGACCTCGACCTCCGGGGCCCGGCCACGGTGCCGCTGCGCCCCGACTGGGAGTACGCCCTGGTCGTCCTGCGCGGCGCGGTGGCCGTCAACGGACAGCCCCTGGAACCCGGCCGGCTCGGCTACCTGGGGGAGGGCCGGGACCAGCTCCCGCTTGAGGTCCGCGAACCCACCCGGGTCATGCTCCTGGGCGGCGAGCCCTTCCCCGAGCCCATCGTCATGTGGTGGAACTTCGTCGGCCGCGACCGCGCGGAGATCGACGCCGCCTACGACTCCTGGGCCCGCATGGACGACCGCTTCGGCCGCGTGGAGTCCTCCCTGCCCCTCATCCCCGCCAAGCCGCCCCACTGGCGCCGCCCCGGCGACAGCCGCTGACCGGGGGCCGGGACCCGAAGCACCTCCGAGGCATGGATAAGCACAGTTATAATAACTGTGCTTATCCATGCTGGAGGAACCGTGCGCAAGCCCCCCGACATGTTCGACCGGGACTTCGAGTGGGCGGAGCTGACCCGCTTCGCCGCCCACCGCGCCCCGCACGCCACCCTCGGCGTGGTCTCCGGACGCCGCCGCCAGGGCAAGACCTACCTCCTCGACGCCCTCACCCGCGCCACCGGCGGCTTCATGTTCACCGCCACCGAGGCCGCCGAACGCGAGGCCCTGGACCGACTGGGGGAGGACCTCGCCCACCACCTCGGCGAACCCGTCCCCCTGCGCTTCGACGGCTGGCACGAGGCCATCACCCGCCTCCTGCACACCACCGACCGCGAACCGCGCACCGTGGTCCTCGACGAGTTCCCCTACCT
>NZ_VKHT01000913.1 GCF_014141535.1 Streptomyces alkaliphilus
CCGCTCCTCCCCCCGACGGGGAGGTCGGTCCGCGGGGGCGCCGGTCCACCCCGGGATCACCGCGCCCCTCCCCCGCGCGCCGGCTGTGGGCCGCGCTGCGTCCGATGGACCCGCTGCGCTCGGTGAAGGCCGCTCTCGGCTGGTTGGTGATCTCCTCGGTCACCATCACCACCGTGCTCATCCTGCTGGCCCACCGCTCCTCCCTGGAGTTGCGGATCATCGCGATCATCGCCGTCATCTCCTCGCTGCTGATCACGCAGTTCGTGGCGCAGGGACTGGCCGCGCCGATCACCGAGGTGACCGCGGCCGCGCGGGCCATGGCCCGGGGCGAGTACGGCCGACGGGTCCGGGTGCGCCGGCGCGACGAGCTGGGTGAGCTGGCCCGCGCCTTCAACCGGATGGCGGCCGACCTCCAGGCCGAGGATCAGCAACGCCGCGATCTGGTCGCCAACGTCTCCCACGAGTTGCGTACGCCCATCGCCGGGCTGCGGGCCGTGCTGGAGAACGTCGTGGACGGGGTCTGCGAACCGGACCGCGGGACGATGGCCGGCGCGCTGCGGCAGACCGAGCGGTTGGGGCGCATGGTGGAGCAACTGCTCGACCTCTCCCGCCTGGAGAACGGCGTGGTCGCGCTGCGCCCCCGGGCACTGGACGTCGAGGGCTACCTGGGTGACCTGTTGCGGGACGCGGACGTGGCCTTCGGCCGCGGCCACGCCCGCCCGGACGTGCGGTTGGAGCTGGACGTCCGCCCGACGGCGACGGGGGACCGGCCGGGACTGATCGCGCACGCCGATCCGGAGCGGCTCGAGCGGGTGGTGGCCAACCTGGTGGACAACGCCATCAAGCACAGTCCACAGGGCGGCACCGTGACGGTGCGGGCGCGTCCGGGTCGACAGCGCGGCGGGCTGGAACTGGAGGTGTTGGACGAGGGCCCCGGCATCCCCTGTGACCAGCGGGAGATGGTCTTCGAACGGTTCGGGCGCGGCTCGGGGCCCGGTGGCCCGGCGCGCGACGGCGGCACCGGTCTGGGGCTGGCGATCGCCCGGTGGGCGGTGGACCTGCACGGCGGCACGATCGGGGTGGCGGAGTCCAAGCGGGGGTGCCGCATCCGCGTCACCCTCCCGGGTGATCAGGGTTCCGCCGGGTGACATAGGGTCGCGGTGGAGGACGGCCCGGACCGTCCGGCGCCCCGGCTCGGTCGGGAGCGCCGTCGCCCTCCCGACCCCCGGAGTTCCCGGGCCGGTCCGGGAGCGGCGCGGCGGGCCCGGGGGCGACACCGGTTCGTCGCCGGCCGGTCACCCGCGGGCCGGCCGGTGATCGGTGCGCGTACACCGGGTCCGGTCGGGTAGGGGTCGAACGGGAGACCCCATGCGCGGTCACCCTCCGTGCGGAGACGGCTGCGCCGACGCCCTGTCGCAGTCGCGCCCGGTCCTTCCCGAAAGCGATCCGGTTGCGACCAAACCCCGCTTCTTTCCCGTCGATTCGTGGATCAAAACACGGCAGGCAACCCCTGTGAGTGTGATGTACGCGACGACTGCGCCGTTGGGACTGCGCCGGGGCATCCGAAAGGCGTAGCCTTGATTCCCGCTGTCCCATCACCTTGCGAAGCGGAAGAGGGCGGTTGCCGCCGTGTCGCCACAGTCCCCGAACACGTCAAGTGTCTCCACCGACCAGGCCGGATCAGGAAACGGCCCCGCGGCCGGGTTCGGCGCCAACGAATGGCTGGTGGACGAGATCTACCAGCAGTACCTCCAGGACCCCAACTCCGTGGACCGGGCCTGGTGGGACTTCTTCGCCGACTACCGCCCCGGCTCGGGCAACGGCAAGGGTGAGGAGCACCCCGAGGCCCGGACCCCCACGGGCACCGACGCGCCGACCCCCGCGGTGACCGAGGAGCCGACCGGCGGGACCGCCGCCCCGAAGACCGCGGGGACCGGGGCGAAGGCCCCGGCCGCCGACGCCTCCGCCGCCGAGTCCGCGGCCCCGGCGAAGGCCCCCTCCCGGGAGGAGGCCGCCCCGAAG
>NZ_VKHT01000914.1 GCF_014141535.1 Streptomyces alkaliphilus
GCGGTGCGGGACGGGTGCGCGGGGAGTGCCCGGAGCCGGATTCGAACCCGACCCGATTACCCCCTCTGACCTGCGAAAACACCCCCACCTGCACTCCTGCACATCCGAACTCGCCCGTTCCTCCCCGAATCAGCCCGCGTTCCCCCGCGCCGGTGCACCAATTGGTGCACCGGCCCGAGCAGCGACGACGCCCCCGGCCCACCTCACCGGAAACGACCGAAACCCCACCCCTCCCGGCCTCCCCGGGCCCGGGAACGCCACCGGGGGCCCGACGTGCCGTCGAGCCCCCGGAACACCCCCACGGGGCCGCCTGGTGTTACCGCGTCAGCCGCAGGTCCCAGCCGCTACCGTCCGGCCCGTCGACGGGCACCAGCACCGGCGTGTAGTCCCCTCGTGATGGGCGCCCGGCGGCACGCCATCCCTCGATCCAGCCCCGCACGACGGCCAGGGACGGCGAGTTCGGGGCGTCCGCGACGATCTGCCCGTCCCGGGTGAGCACCGCCGCCGAGATGGGCGTGGAGTGGCCGAATGCCATCCCCTCGGCGAGGCGGGCCATGGTCAGCCCTTCATCCCCCGTGGTTGCCGCCCAGTACTGCACGGGCTTCCACGGCGCCTCGGCGGCCGGCTCGACGTGCCCCGGTTCCGCGAGGCGCTCCAGGGTGGCGCGGGCACCGGAGTGGTGCCAGTCGTCCCGCTCCCGCCAGGCGATGGACACCCAATGGTGTCCCGACACCCGTGTCTCCCAGTCGATCCACCGCCCGGCGCCTCCAGGTCCGCCTTCGGCGCGGCGGTGGCGTCGATGTAGTTCCCGCCCATGATCGTCTCCACCTCCGGCCGGCCGCCGGTGATGGTGAGGACGGCGAGCACGGTCAGGTCCGGCACCCGGGCGATCGGGAGGGTGGCCACGATCCGGCACCTCTCCGCGGCCTGGTCCACCCACGCCCTTGGCAGCAGCGGCGGCGAGCACCATGCCCCGATCCGGTCATACGGCCCGGCGGCGGGATACCCGGCGGTGCCGTCGGCGGCGTGGCAGCGCACGTTCGTCAGCCCCCGCCGGTGGTGGATCAGGTTGGCCCACCGGGTGAGGTACGGGTCGATGTCCAGGCTGGTCACCGACCCGCCGGGGCCGACGATTTCGCCGAGCAGGGCACCGGAGTAGCCCGACCCCGTGCCGACTTCCAGCACGTTCATGCCCTCGGCGGCGGCCAGGCTCGACAGGTCCCGGTGCACGAACACGGGGTTGGTGCGGTGCACCGTCACCCCGCGCTCTTCGTGGTGGGTGTAGTGCCCCTCCGGTACCACCCCGGCGGCCCGGGCCACCTCCGGGGCCACCGGCACGTCAACAACAGGTGGGCTCAACGTCGCTCTCCCTCTTTCTGTGAATTTCTGCGAATCGCTCTCGTTACTCAACCGGGCCGGCCATGCGCAGGACACGGGACCGGGCTCGGGTCAGATGGACAGGGCCGCATGGTGGTGCCGGCCGCCGGCCGTGTACTCCCCCACAGGCCCCTGGCCGGGCGCCTCCACCCAGGCGTGGTACTCCACCGGCGGTGGCACGAACCGCGCCCCGAGGCACCAGGTGAGATGACGGCGGAGGATCGCGGCGGCCAGCACCGCGCCGAGGCTGGTCTCCATGCACGCGATGCGCACCGGCCAGCGCCGCCCCACGTACCGCACGGCCGCCACCAACTCCTCTCCCCGGCCCGGCTCCACCCCGCCCCGCCCGAAGTACCGGGCCACCCGGGCGGCACGTACGGTCCAGCGGAACGGCAGCCGCAGCAGCACCACGGCCCCGGCCAGGCCGAGGCGGGCCGCGCACCGCTCGACGAGTGTCCCGGCACGGGGCGCCCGGTGAGCACGAACGAGACTCATCGCCACCACCCCCACGCGAACCGGTGACGGCGGGGCACGGCGGGTTCTTCCCCCGCCAGGCCGGCCGTGCCGAGGGCATCGGCCACCGCCGCGACATCGGCAGCCGCCCGCCCGGCCGGGAGGCCGTACCGCGCGGCGTACTGCCCCAC
>NZ_VKHT01000915.1 GCF_014141535.1 Streptomyces alkaliphilus
AGACGATCCGTGCCGGGGCGGGCCCCCGAGCAGGTTCTCGTGCGTGACCATGGTCCCAGTGTGCCGGGACCTCCGGCCCGGGGTCGAACGCGCCCGCCCCGGCACGGATCGTCTCGCGCGCCCCTCGCGCGCCCCGGAGCGCGAACGCCGACGGCCCGGACGGGTGTCCGGGCCGTCGGCGGCTCGTTCCGCGGCGTCGGTGTCGGCGCGGCGGCCCGGGCTCCGGGGAGGGGCCGGCCGCGCCCGGTATCACTTCAGCTTGGTACCGGTGGAGCGCAGGTCGGCGCAGGCGCGGGTGATCCGCTCGGCCATGCCGGCCTCGGCCAGCTTGCCCCAGCTGCGCGGGTCGTAGGTCTTCTTCTCGCCGACCTCGCCGTCGACCTTCAGCACGCCGTCGTAGTTGCGGAACATGTGGTCCGCGATCGGCCGGGTGAAGGCGTACTGGGTGTCGGTGTCCAGGTTCATCTTCACCACGCCGTTCTCCAGCGCGGTGGCGATCTCCCCGGGGGTGGAGCCGGAGCCGCCGTGGAAGACGAAGTCGAAGGGCTCCTGCTTGCCGTAGCGGGCGGCGACGCCCTCCTGGAGGTCCTTGAGCAGTTCCGGACGGAGCACCACGTTGCCCGGCTTGTAGACGCCGTGGACGTTGCCGAAGGAGGCGGCCAGCAGGTAGCGGCCGTGCTCGCCCAGGCCCAGGGCCTCGGCGGTGCGCAGCGCGTCGTCGACGGTGGTGTAGAGCTCGTCGTTGATCTCGTGCGAGACGCCGTCCTCCTCACCGCCGGTGGGGGTGATCTCGACCTCGAGCACGATCCGGGCGGCGGCGGCGCGGGCCAGCAGCTCGCGGCCGATCTCCAGGTTGTCGGCGAGGGTCTCGGCGGAGCCGTCCCACATGTGGGACTGGAACAGCGGCAGTCCGCCCTCGGCCACGCGCTGCTCGGAGACCGCCAGCAACGGACGGACGTACCCGTCCAGCTTGTCCTTGGGGCAGTGGTCGGTGTGCAGGGCGATGTTGACCGGGTACTTCTCGGCGACGATGTGCGCGAACTCGGCGAGCGCGACCGCCCCGGAGACCATGTCCTTGTTGTACTGACCGCCCAGGAACTCGGCGCCACCGGTGGAGATCTGGACGATGCCGTCGCTCTCGGCCTCCGCGAAACCGCGCAGCGCCGCGTGCAGGGTCTGCGTCGAGGTCACGTTGATGGCGGGGTAGGCGAACCTGCCGGCCTTCGCCCGGTCGAGCATCTCGTTGTAGATCTCGGGGGTTGCGATGGGCATCTGTCCGCTCCTTGGAATCTGCGTGTGCGGGTCGGCTCCGTGCCGCACGGGCGGCCGGGGTGAGCGAGGGTCGACGTCATCGTCGGGCTCATCCTCCCAGACCCCGTTCGGTGGGTCAGCCCGGGACGACGTCCGCGAGATCGTAGGCGGCCAGGTAGGGCAGCCCGGTCCTCTCCACGGCGGGCGCACCGCCGCGTTCGACGATCACCGCGACGGCGACCACCTCGGCGCCCGCCTCGCGCAGCGCCTCGACGGCGGTCAGCACGGACCCGCCGGTGGTGGAGGTGTCCTCGACCGCCAGCACCCGGCGGCCGGCGACGTCCGGCCCCTCGATCCGGCGCTGGAGACCGTGGGCCTTGCCGGTCTTGCGGACGACGAAGGCGTCCAGGTGCCGACCGCGCGCGGCGGCGGCGTGCAGCATGGCCGTGGCGACGGGGTCGGCGCCCAGGGTGAGGCCGCCGACGGCGTCGTATCCCAGGTGCTCGGTGAGGTCGAGCATGACCCGGCCGACCAGGGGCGCGGCGGTGCCGTCCAGGGTGATCCGCCGCAGATCGACGTAGTGGTCGGCCTCCAGGCCGGAGGAGAGGGTCACCCGGCCGTGGACGACGGCCTTGTCCCGGATCTGCCGCAGCAGCTGGTCGCGCTCGCTCATGGGGGTCAGGCTATGCGACGGGACGCCGCGCGCCGGTGCGGGGGCGCCGGGGAGCGTGCGCCGGCCCCGCCGCCCCGGGAGGGGTGACGAGGCCGG
>NZ_VKHT01000916.1 GCF_014141535.1 Streptomyces alkaliphilus
GTGGGGGCCGACGAGCGGGACGTGCTCCAGGAGCACGATGACACCCTTCACGACGACCTCGACACCACCCCCGAACCGGCCGCCTCGGAGCGGTCGGTGCGCCGGGGCCGGCCGCGCGCGGTGCCGCTGCTGGTGCACGGCACCAACGGCGCGGCCGCGCTCACCGGTGCCGCCTACGTCGGCGCCGGGGCCGCCGGACTGATGGCCGTGGGCGCGGCCGGGGCGGCGGCCGGGGCCGCCGCCCTGTACCGCTCCCGCCGTACCACCCGCACCCGCCCCGCCACCGGAACCCGCAACGGGGGTTCGGGCGGCTCCGGGCGGGGCGGTTCGGGCGCCGGTGGCGGATACCGCTCCGGGGCCGGCGGTGGTGGGTGGCGGACCGGATCCCGGTCCGGCGGGCTGATCGGCCCGCGCAACGGCTCCGGCTCCGGTTCCCGCTCCGGGCTCGGGTCCGGCGGCCTCGGCAGCGGCCGGTCCGGTTCCCGCAACGGCCCGGGCGGCGGCTCCGGCACCGGGCGGTCCGGTGGCGGCACCGGCCGTTCCGGCTCGTGGTTCGGCTCCGGTGGGTCCGGGCGGTCCGGTGGCGGGTTGGGCACGGCCGGGACCCGCGGCCCGGGCACCGCCCCCCGCTCCGGCCGGGAGGACAAGCCCGGTCGGCTGCGGGGCGCGGCCCGGTGGCTGAACGGGCGCCGCGACCGCCAGGAGCGCCGGGACCGGAACACCGACCCGACCACCGACAAGCACCGGCGCCGGAACCCGGACCGGAGCACCGACCCCCGCAAGAAGACCAGGAAGGAGAAGGACAAGAAGCCCGGTGCGGTCGATCGGTCCCGGTCGGGCCGGCTGCGCCGGTGGGTGCGGGCGGCGGCCGGTCGGCTGAGCCCGACCCGCACCCGCGGGGCCGACACCACGGCGGCCGGGACCACCAAGCCGGGCTCGCCCGTCGGGGGCCGGTGGTACCGGCTGCGCCGGATCGCCGCCCGCAAGACGGCGCACTGGGCCCGGTGCGGCGCGGCCGGACTGGTGGCCGCGTTCGCGGGGCTGCTGACCCTCCCGGCCTCCGTGCTGTGGGGGCTGTGGCGCACCATCACCCGTCACCGCGACCCGCTGCACGCCTGGCTGCTGCCCATCCGGATCGCCGGCCGCGTCTGGCGCCGGCTGCGGCGCCGCTCCCGGCGCCGCCACGACCGAGAGCAGCGCGCCGACGCGCTGACCCTCACCGTTCACCGAGGAAAGGACGACACCACCATGAGTGGAAGTCTGACCCCTGTCGAGATCACCTTCGACCCCACCCACTCCCGGTTCGGGCAGGCGATGAACGCCGCCCACGCCGCCTACACCGGCTACCGCCCGCGCAGCATGATGGAGGTCGCCGCCGAGTACGCCGGACTGCCCAACTCCTTCCACTCCACCGCCGACGCCATCCGGCACCTGACGCTCAACTGCGCCGGGAAGTACCCCTGCTCCCCCCGCGCGGCCGGGAAGTTGGGCGAGGCGTACGAGCGGCTGCTCATCGGCGCGGCCCGCGCCCGCGACATGGTGAGCCTGTTCCGGGACCTCCACGCGTTCGACATCGAGCGCATCCGCAACCCGCGCACCAACGAGTGGATGTGGAACGTCACCCCCCTCGCCGCGGAATCCCCCGAGGGCGCGATGTTCGCCCCCGGCCGCCTGGAGAGCGGCTGCGTCATGGTCGGGGTGCTCTACCGCACCTACGAGCCGGAACACATGATGGACGTCGGCAACGAGATGGCCGGGATCGGCCTGGGCCTGGCCCACCTCGGGGAAGCACTGGGCGAGCTGCACCACCGCACCCGTACCGCCTACCCGGTCGATGAGCGGGTGACCGACGAGCTGGGGACGCTGGCGAGCATCGCCCGCGCGGCGGCCGACGACGCCGCCCTGGCCGCCAAGCTCTACGCGGCCGATCACGCCCGGGAGATCCACCACAACCTCCACCCCCGCAAGGGGATGGCGGGCGAAGCGATGTGGAACGCCCCCCGCTGAACCCACC
>NZ_VKHT01000917.1 GCF_014141535.1 Streptomyces alkaliphilus
CCGGGACGAGGTGCACGGCCACGCCGGGGGCCGGGGGCGGGCGGCGCCCCCGTCCTCACCCGGGGAGTGTCTCGGTTCGGGCGGTGCCGGAGGTGGCGTCGGCGATGCGGGCCCCGATCTCCTCCAGCTCGGCCTCCGGCACGGCGAGTTCGATGGTGACCCGGGAGGCGTGGTGGACGCCGAGGACGGTGAGCCCTTCGGCGCGCAGGTCGTGCTCCAGACGCCCGGCCCGATCGTGACCGACGGTGATCCGGAGGGTGCGGGTGCGGCGGCGCTCGACGGTCCCCACCCGGTCCAGGGTCTCCCCCACCACGCCGCCGTAGGCGCGGATCAGACCGCCGGCGCCGAGTTTGGTGCCGCCGAACCAGCGGGTGACCACGACCACGGTGTCGCGAACCCCGCGGTGCAGCAACATCCGCAGCATGGGTGCACCGGCCGTGCCCCCGGGTTCGCCGTCGTCGTCACAACGTCGGATCGCGGCGTCCGCGCCCAACACGTACGCGTGGCAGGTGTGGCTCGCGGTGGGGTGCTCGGCGCGCAGTCGGGCGACCAGGGCGCGGGCGGTGGTCTCATCGGTGACGGGAGCCACCACACAGCGGAAGCGGGACCGATTGATCTCGACCTCGTGGACGCCCTCGCCGGCCACGGTCGGGTAGCTGTCCGGCATGTCGTCAGCGTATCGGTCGGGTGGACGGGCGCGGAATGCGGGCGGGGCCGGGATGGTTGTCCCGGACATGATCGAGACGTACGGAGACGACGAAACGGTGCGCGCCATCCTGCGGGACGCGGGGGACACCTGGGCGGTGGTGGGGTTGTCGAACAACCGCGAACGGGCCGCCTACGGCGTGGCGGCGCTGTTGCGGCGCATGGGCAAGCGGGTGGTGCCGGTGCATCCGCGGGCGGAGACCGTGCTGGGCGAGAAGGGGTGGGCCTCCCTGCGGGAGATTCCGTTCCCGGTGGACGTGGTGGATGTCTTCGTCCGCTCCGAGGCCGCGGGTGCGGTGGCCGACGACGCGATCGCGGTGGGGGCACGGGCGGTGTGGTTCCAATTGGGTGTGATCGATCCGGAGGCCCACCGTCGGGTGCGGGAGGCGGGTCTGGCGATGGTCATGGACCGGTGTCCGGCTATCGAGTACGGCCGGATGGCCTGAGGCCACGGGGCCGCGATCGGGTCACCCCGCGGGGGGCCGGGGGGCATCGTCACCCGACCCGGCCGGTTCGGGGACCGCCGCGAGACGGCGCAACTGCTCGGCGGTGATCCCATCGGGCAGCGGTACGGGAGCAGGGGTGCACAGGGGTGGCCGCCAACCCCGGTCGGGGTCCCAACGGCGGACGATCCGCGCCGGGGCCCCGGCGACCACGGCGTGGTCGGGGATCTCACCGCGGACCACCGACCCCGCTGCCACCACGACGTTGTGACCCAGTCGGGCCCCCGGCAGGATCACCGCCGCCGTACCCAGCCACGAGCCCTCCCCTATGGTGACCGGCGCCGAGCGGGGCCATTGCAAACCGACGGGACGGTGGGGGTCGTCGTAGGAGTGGTTGGTCGAGGTCAGGTAGCAGTGGGGTCCGACGTGAACGTCGTCACCCATGGTGACGGGCGCGTCGGCGACGATGTGGGTACCGCGACCCAGTACGACGCCGTCCCCCAGCACGATCCGTGAGCCCTCGCCCAAATCGAGGTCGGGGAGCATTCCGGCGGCCAGGGTGACGTCCCGGGCGATGACGCAGTGCGCGCCCAACTCGATCCACGGGGTGCCGAAGACGGTCCCCTGGGGGAACGCCAGTCGGGTGCCGGGACCGATCCGGCGGAAGGCGTGCGGGCCGGGACGGTCCGCGGTGACGGCTCCGGCCCGTTGAAGGCCCCGCCACCCGGCGTGGAAGGCGCGGGAGGTCAAACGGGCGAGCACTGCTCCGGGACGAACGGGCACGGACTCCTCGCGTCCTCCCGGCCCCACCACACGACCCGGCGCCCCGGGCCGGATGGGCGGGCCGGGGGGACGCGAGGAGTC
>NZ_VKHT01000918.1 GCF_014141535.1 Streptomyces alkaliphilus
TGCCCGCCCCGTTCCCGTGGCGAGCGGCCGGGTCGGTGCCCTTGACGCGAGGACCCGCTCCCGCTGGGATGGACTGAGCAAGCGCTTGGTCAATGAGGAGGCGACATGGCCGTGAATCCCCGGCAGGACGACCTGCGGCGGTTCGTCGCGGAGGATCCGGACGGCCCGGTGGTGATGCTCAACCTGCTGCGGTTCGCGGAGGGCGGCCGGGAGGCCTACCGCCGCTACTCGCGGGCGGTGGCCGAGACCTTCCTGCCGCGCCACGGCGGCGAGGTGCTCTACGCCGGGGAGGGCGCCGGGGCGCTGGTGGCCGAGGAGGGGCAGGAGTGGGACGCGGTCCTGCTGGTCCGGTACCCGAGCCGGGCGGCGTTCCTGGCGATGGTCTCCGATCCGGGGTACCGGGATGTGGCGCGGTGGCGCGCGGTCGCGCTGACCGAGGCGGTGCTCCAGCCCACCCGCCCGTGGGGTCGGCCCGACAGGCCCCGGCCGGCGGGTGCCCCCGGGAGCACCTGAGCGGCCCGGGGGCACGGGAGAGCGACGGAAGGGCTTGGCGACGTCAAATAATTAATATTTAATGAATCCTACCGGGCGGGTGGCGCCCCGGTTTCGACCCCCGAGGGGAGGACGAGCGTGGAACGGGACAAACCGTCGCGTGATGGTCGGTTCGCCGGGCGGTGCGTACTGGTGACGGGCGCGGCCTCGGGGATCGGGGCGGCCACGGCCCGCCGACTGGCCGCCGAGGGGGCCGCCGTCGCGGTGACGGACCTCCACGCCGAGGGAGCGGCCGAGGTCGCCTCGGAAATCCGGCGCTCCGGCGGTGAGGCCGAGCACCACGCGCTCGACGTGACCGACGAGGAACAGTGGCGGGAGGTCGTCCGGGCGACGGGCGAACGCCCGGGCCCGATCTCCGGCCTGGTCGGCAACGCGGCCGGCGTGACCGTCGGCCCGGCCGACCGCATCGACCTCCCCGAGTGGAACCGCCAGATCGCGGTCAACCTCACCGCCGCCTTCCTCGGCTTCCGCGCCTGCCTGCCCCATCTCCGGGAGACCGGCGGGGCCGTGGTCCTGGTCTCCTCCGTGCACGCCCTCGCCGGCCTGCCGGGGCGCCCCGCCTACGCCGCCGCGAAGGCCGGACTGACCGGCCTCACCCGGCAGTTGGCGGTGGAGTACGGCCCGGGGGTGCGGGTGAACGCCGTCCTGCCGGGTCCCGTCCTCACCCCCGCCTGGGACGGCATCGGCGAGGCCGACCGCCGCGCGAGCGCCGCGCAGACGGCGGCCCATCGACTCGGCCGCCCCGAGGAGGTCGCCTCCGCCATCTCCTTCCTCCTGCACACCGACGCCTCCTACGTCACCGGCGCCTCGCTCGTGGTGGACGGCGGCTGGAGCGTGGTCAAGGGGGGCTCGTGACCCCGCCGCCGGGCACCGGCCCGACCGTCACCGCACCGCTTTCCGCGCACCGGCTCGCACGCCGCCGGCGGGCAACGAGGAGCATCGAGTGAGGATCACCCGCGTCGAGACGTTCGCCGTGCCGCCGCGCTGGCTGCTGTGCCGGATCGAGACCGACCAGGGCGTGGTCGGCTGGGGCGAACCGGTGGTGGAGGGCAGGGCCGCGACGGTCCGCACGGCGGTCCGCGAGCTCTCCGAACTACTCGTGGGACGCGACCCGTTGCGCGTCGAGGACCACTGGCAGTCGATGACCAGGGGCGGCTTCTACCGGGGCGGGCCGATTCTCTCCAGTGCCGTCGCCGGGCTGGACCAGGCCCTGTGGGACATCGCCGGCAAGACCCTGGGCGCCCCGGTGCACGTACTGCTCGGCGGCCCGGTGCGGGAGCGGGTGCGGGCCTACGGCTGGGTGGGCGGGGACGACCCCGCCGAGATCACCGACGCGCTGACCGCCGTGGTGGAGTCCGGTCTCACAGCCGTGAAGATGAACGCCGCCGGCCGGATGAACCGCCTGGGCACGGTCGGCGAGCTGGACCGGGTGGTGCGCCGCGCCGAGCTGGCC
>NZ_VKHT01000919.1 GCF_014141535.1 Streptomyces alkaliphilus
CGGGTATGTGTATAAGAGGCAGGGGGGAGGGGGGCCGGCCGGGGCCGCCGCCGGAAACGGTGGTGGTCACGGTGCGGGGACCTCCTCGGAGTCGGACCGGGCCGATGTCCCGGCGGTTTCGGCCCTCCCGGTCATCAGCCGGCGGTACTCGGCGCTGGAGGCCAGCAGTTCGGTGTGGGTGCCCACGGCGGTGATCCGACCCTCCTCCATCAGCGCCACCCGGTCGGCGAGCTGCACCGTGGACGGGCGGTGGGCGACCACGAGGGCGGTGGTACCGCTGAGCACCTCGCGCAGCGCCGCCTCCACCCGTGCCTCGGTGTGCACGTCGAGCGCGGACAGCGGGTCGTCCAGGACCAGGAAGCGGGGGCGGCCGACGACGGCACGGGCCAGGGCGAGGCGTTGGCGCTGGCCGCCGGACAGGCTCATGCCCTGCTCGCCGACCTCGGTCTCGGCGCCCCGGGGGAGCGCGGTGACGAAGTCCCGGGCCTGGCCGATGCGCAGGGCCCTCTCCAGTTCGGCCTCGAGGCCTGCGGCCGGGATGCTGCCTGCGGCCGGGATGCTGCCTGCGGCCGGGGTGCCGGCGGGCTCGTCACTCCCGGGGTCACCGGCCTCCGGGGCGGCGTGCGCGCCCATCAACACGTTCTCCCGGACGGTCGCCGAGAAGAGGGTGGGCTCCTCGAAGGCCATCGCGACCCGGCGGCGGACCTCCGTGCGGGGCAGCGTCATGATGTCGGTGCCGTCCAGGGTGATCCGGCCCGAGGTGGGCTCGTGCAGCCGGGGGACCAGGGCGGTCAGTGTCGTCTTCCCGCAGCCCGTCGCCCCGACCAGCGCCATCGTCTCGCCGGGGCGCACGTGCAGATCGATGCCGTCCAGCACCGGAGGGGTGTCGGCGGGGGCGTCGGGGTAGCGGAAGACGACCTTCTCGAACCGCAGACCGGCGTCCCGTCCCCGGCTCGCGGGGGCGCCGTCGACCGGGGCGGCGGTGCCCGCGCCCGGGTCCACCGGGCCGCGCGTGTCGCGGACCTCGAAGTACCGGTCGGCCGCCGTGGCCGCCTCGTTGGACATGGCCAGCAGGAAACCGAAGGATTCCACCGGCCAGCGCAGCGCCAGGGCGATGGTCACGAAGGCCAGCAGGGTGCCCACGGTGATGGCGCCGGAGGCGATCTGCAATACGCCCAGCACCACCACGGCGCCCATGAACAGCTCGGGGACGCTGAAGATGACGGCCATCAGCAGCCCCAGCAGCCGGGCCTTGCGCACCTCGGTGTCGCGCAGCCGCTCGGCCAGTTCCCGGAAGGCGGCGGCCTGGCTGCGGTGGCGGCCGAAGCCCTTGATGATCCGGATGCCGAGGATCGACTCCTCGACCACGGTGGTCAGATCGCCGATCTGATCCCGCGCGCGGCGCGCGGCCACCGAGTAGTACCGCTCGAAGACGGTGCACACCACGATCAGCGGCAGCACCGGTGCCAGGACCACCAGGGCCAGCGGCGGATGCAGGGAGAGCAGCAGCGCCGCGCCGATGACGATGGTGGTGGTGTTGACCACCAGGAAGGTCAGCGGGAAGGCCAGGAAGAGCCGCAGTTGCTGGAGGTCGCCGGTGGCCCGGGAGAGCAACTGGCCGGAGGACCAGCGATCGTGGAAGGAGACCGGCAGCCGCTGCACGTGGCGGTAGAGGTCGGCGCGCATGTCGGCCTCCACCTGGGCGAGCGGGCGGGCCACCAGCCAGCGCCGCAGGCCGAACAGGAGCGCCTCGACGACGCCGACGAACAGCAGGATCAGCCCTCCGAGCAGTACACCGCCGGGGTCGCGGTCGGCGACGGGGCCGTCCACCAGCTCACGCAGGATGATCGGCATCACCAGGGCCATCGAGGAGGCCAGCACGGCCACCACGACGGCGGTGAACAGGCGGGAACGCACGGGCCGCACGTACGGCCACAGGCGGAGCAGGGAGCGCACGGTGGAACGCCGGGCCGTCCGCGCGGGGGTCTCGGGGGTGCCC
>NZ_VKHT01000092.1 GCF_014141535.1 Streptomyces alkaliphilus
ACCTACGGGTGACCCCGCCCGGTCGTCTTCCGGGGATGTGACGCCGGGGGAGGGCGGGGCCGATCGGTTCCCGAGGCGGAGCGGCCCCGGCCGGCCCCCGGCGGTGGGGTCCGGCCCGTCCGCGGTGTCGCGGCGTGTTCCGGGCCCTTTCCGCGCCCCGGCGGGCTCCCGGGGCGGTCGGGGCCGGTGCGCGGCCCGGGTCGCGCACGCCCCGTCGAGGGGTTCCCGGTCCCTCGCGCAGGAGTGTCGGAACGGTGTCGGGCACGGCGTGTCCCGGCCCCTTTCACGGGGTCCGCGGACGGCCGGGACGGACCCCCGGGTGTGATCCCGATCACGCTACCGAAGGTTGACACTCCGAAGCGCTGTGCGCCCCCGTGAGCCGTTTCGGGGGTAGGGCCGCATATGGGGAGTCGGACGCCATCGGTTCAGGGCATCTCATGTGCCTTCAGGGCCCGGCAAAGCGCCATTGCTGTCAGTCCTGCCGGTAGAATGGAGACCCCGCCTCACCGCGGACCATGTCGAGTGACACGGCCGCTCCGCTCTCCCGCGGAGCCGGCTCGTGCTGTGCCAGAAAGGGCGCTTCGTGGCCGATTCCGGCAGTTTCAACGAGAACACCCCGGCCGCCGCCGCGACCCCCGCTCCGGCGGACTCCTCCTACGACGCCAGCGCGATCACGGTCCTGGAGGGCCTGGACGCCGTCCGCAAGCGCCCCGGCATGTACATCGGCTCCACCGGGGAGCGGGGTCTGCACCACCTCGTCCAGGAGGTGGTCGACAACTCCGTGGACGAGGCCCTGGCCGGACACGCGAGCCGCATCGACGTGACGCTGCTGGCCGACGGCGGCGTGCGCGTCATCGACGACGGTCGCGGCATCCCGGTGGGGATCGTCCCCTCGGAGGGCAAGCCGGCCGTCGAGGTCGTGCTCACCGTGCTGCACGCCGGCGGCAAGTTCGGCGGCGGCGGCTACGCCGTCTCCGGCGGTCTGCACGGCGTCGGCGTCTCGGTGGTCAACGCCCTCTCCACCCGGGTGGAGGTGGAGATCCACACGGACGGCCACCGCTGGACCCAGGACTACCGGCTGGGCGTCCCGACCGCGGAGCTCGCCAGGCACGAGGAGACCGACCGCACCGGCACCTCCGTCACCTTCTGGGCCGACGGTGACATCTTCGAGACCACCGACTACTCCTTCGAGACGCTCTCGCGGCGCTTCCAGGAGATGGCCTTCCTCAACAAGGGCCTGACCATCTCGCTGACCGACGAGCGCGAGGCCGCCAAGCAGACCGCCGGCGCGGACACCGCGGGCAGCGAGGACGAGAACCAGGCGCGGCGGGTCGTCTACCACTACGAGGGCGGCATCGTCGACTTCGTGCGCCACCTCAACTCCCGCAAGGGCGAGCCGGTGCACCCCTCGGTCATCTCCATCGAGGCGGAGGACACCGAGCGGCTGCTGTCGGTGGAGATCGCGATGCAGTGGAACACCCAGTACACCGAGGGTGTCTACAGCTTCGCCAACACCATCCACACCCACGAGGGCGGCACCCACGAGGAGGGCTTCCGCGCCGCGCTGACCTCCCTGGTCAACCGCTACGCGCGGGAGAAGAAGCTGCTGCGGGAGAAGGACGACAACCTCACCGGCGAGGACATCCGCGAGGGCCTGACCTCGATCATCTCGGTCAAGCTCGGCGAGCCGCAGTTCGAGGGCCAGACCAAGACCAAGCTCGGCAACACCGAGGCGAAGACCTTCGTCCAGAAGATCGTCCACGAGCACCTGGCGGACTGGCTGGACCGCAACCCCACCGAGGCCGCGGACATCATCCGCAAGGGCATCCAGGCCGCGACCGCCCGGGTGGCGGCCCGCAAGGCCCGCGACCTGACCCGCCGCAAGGGGCTGCTGGAGACCGCCTCACTGCCGGGCAAGCTGAGCGACTGCCAGTCCAACGACCCGACCAAGTGCGAGATCTTCATCGTCGAGGGCGACTCCGCCGGTGGCAGCGCCAAGTCCGGTCGGGACCCGCAGTACCAGGCGATCCTCCCGATCCGCGGCAAGATCCTCAACGTGGAGAAGGCCCGGATCGACAAGGTCCTGCAGAACACCGAGGTCCAGGCGCTCATCTCGGCCTTCGGTACCGGTATCCACGAGGACTTCGACATCTCGCGGCTGCGCTACCACAAGATCATCCTCATGGCCGACGCCGACGTCGACGGCCAGCACATCAACACCCTGCTGCTGACCCTGCTGTTCCGCTTCATGCGGCCGCTGGTCGAGGCCGGCCACGTCTACCTCTCCCAGCCCCCGCTGTACAAGATCAAGTGGGGTCGGGACGACTTCGAGTACGCCTACTCCGACCGCGAGCGCGACGTCCTGCTGCGCCGGGGCCGGGAGCAGGGCCGGCGGATCCGTGAGGACTCCATCCAGCGCTTCAAGGGTCTGGGCGAGATGAACGCCGAGGAACTGCGGATCACCACCATGGACACCGCCCAGCGCTTGCTGCGCCAGGTGACCCTGGACGACGCCGCCGCCGCCGACGACCTGTTCTCCGTGCTGATGGGCGAGGACGTGGAGGCCCGACGCTCCTTCATCCAGCGCAACGCCAAGGACGTCCGCTTCCTGGACATCTGACGGTCGGACACGGGCGCGCCGGGCCCCGGCGCCCGGCGCGTCCCGTCCCCGTCGGCCGACCGCCGGCACCATCCGGCCCCCTCCCGGACTCCGGGACCGAACCAGCTCGCCACGCCCCGAAGGGAACGGACCCACCCACATGGCCGAGGACATCACCCCCCCGCCGGACGGCGCCGCCGAATCCCCCGTCGCGCCCCTCCTGGCCGCCGAGGTGGGGGACCGAATCGAGCCGGTGACGCTCGAGATGGAGATGCAGCGCTCCTACCTCGACTACGCCATGAGCGTCATCGTCTCCCGCGCCCTGCCGGATGTCCGGGACGGCCTGAAGCCGGTGCACCGCCGCGTGCTGTACGCGATGTACGACGGCGGCTACCGCCCCGAGCGCGGCTTCTACAAGTGCGCCCGCGTGGTCGGCGACGTGATGGGCACCTACCACCCGCACGGCGACTCCTCCATCTACGACGCCCTGGTGCGGCTCGCCCAGCACTGGGCGATGCGGATGCCGCTGGTGGACTCCAACGGCAACTTCGGTTCGCCGGGCAACGACCCGGCCGCCGCCATGCGGTACACCGAGTGCAAGATGGCCCCGTTGGCCATGGAGATGCTCCGGGACATCGACGAGGAGACCGTTCACTTCCAGGACAACTACGACGGCCGGAACCAGGAGCCGACCGTCCTGCCGGCCCGCTTCCCCAACCTGCTGATCAACGGCTCGGCCGGGATCGCGGTCGGCATGGCCACCAACATCCCCCCGCACAACCTGCGGGAGGTGGCCGCCGGCGCCCAGTGGTACCTGGAGAACCCCGAGGCGACTCCGGACGAGCTGCTCGAGGCGCTGATCGAGCGGATCAAGGGCCCCGACTTCCCCACCGGGGCGCTGATCGTCGGCCGTGCCGGCATCGAGGAGGCCTACCGCACCGGCCGCGGCTCGATCACCATGCGATCGGTGGTCGAGGTCGAGGAGATCCAGGGCCGGCAGTGCCTGGTCGTCACCGAGCTGCCCTACCAGGTGAACCCGGACAACCTGGCGCTGAAGATCGCCGAACTGGTCAAGGACGGCCGGGTCGGCGGCATCGCCGACGTGCGCGACGAGTCCTCCTCGCGCACCGGGCGGCGTCTGGTGATCGTCCTCAAGCGGGACGCCGTCGCCAAGGTCGTGCTCAACAACCTCTACAAGCACACCGATCTGCAGACCAACTTCGGCGCCAACATGCTGGCACTGGTGGATGGCGTGCCGCGCACCCTGTCGCTGGACGCCTTCATCCGCAACTGGGTGGGTCACCAGATCGACGTCATCGTGCGCCGCACCCGCTTCCGGCTGCGCAAGGCCGAGGAGCGTGCGCACATCCTGCGCGGCCTGCTCAAGGCGCTGGACGCGATCGACGAGGTCATCGCGCTGATCCGGCGCAGCCAGACCGTCGAGGAGGCCCGTGGCGGCCTGATGTCGCTGCTGGAGATCGACGAGATCCAGGCCAACGCCATCCTGGAGATGCAGCTGCGCCGGCTGGCCGCCCTGGAGCGGCAGAAGATCACCGCCGAGCACGACGAACTGCAGGCGAAGATCAACGAGTACCAGGCCATCCTGGCCTCCCCGGAGCGGCAGCGCTCCATCATCAGCGAGGAACTGGCCGCCATCGTCGACAAGTTCGGCGACGACCGGCGCAGCCGCCTGGTGCCCTTCGAGGGCGACATGTCCATCGAGGACCTGATCGCCGAGGAGGACATCGTCGTCACCATCTCCCGGGGCGGCTACGTCAAGCGCACCCGGACCGACGACTACCGGGCCCAGAAGCGCGGCGGGAAGGGGGTGCGGGGCACGAAGCTGAAGGAGGACGACATCGTCGACCACTTCTTCGTCTCCACCACCCACCACTGGCTGCTGTTCTTCACCAACAAGGGCCGCGTCTACCGGGCCAAGGCGTACGAACTGCCGGACGCCGGCCGGGACGCGCGCGGTCAGCACGTGGCGAACCTGTTGGCCTTCCAGCCCGACGAGCGGATCGCGGAGATCCTCGCCATCCGGGACTACGATGCGGCCCCGTACCTGGTGCTGGCGACCAAGTCCGGCCTGGTGAAGAAGACCCCGCTCAAGGACTACGACTCGCCCCGCTCGGGTGGCGTCATCGCCATCAACCTGCGCCAGATGCCCGACGGGCGGGACGACGAGCTGATCGGCGCCGAGCTGGTCTCCGCCGAGGACGACCTGCTGCTGATCAGCCGCAAGGCACAGTCCATCCGGTTCACCGCCTCCGACGAGGCGCTGCGGCCGATGGGCCGGGCGACCTCCGGCGTGAAGGGCATGGGCTTCCGCGAGGGCGACGAGCTGCTGTCGATGAACGTCGTGCGGCCGGGCACCTTCGTCTTCACCGCCACCGACGGCGGCTACGCCAAGCGCACGCCGGTGGACGAGTACCGGGTGCAGGGGCGCGGTGGCCTGGGCATCAAGGCCGCCAAGATCGTCGAGGACCGGGGCTCCCTGGTCGGCGCCCTGGTGGTGGAGCGAACGGATGAGATTCTGGCCATCACCCTGTCCGGGGGCGTGATTCGCACGCGGGTCGAGGAGATCCGCGAGACCGGCCGTGACACCATGGGCGTCCAGCTCATCAACCTGGGCAAGCGCGATGCGGTGGTCGGTGTCGCCCGGAACGCGGAGGCGGGCCGGGAGGCCGAGGAGGTCGCCGAGGCGGCGGGTCCCGCCGACCCGGCGGACGGCGCGGACGGCGGAACCGCCGGGTCCGGTGCGGACGTCACGACCGGTATCGCATCGGGCGAGGCCGACGGCGACGAGGAGTAAGGCGTGAGCGCAGCCGAGGGCGCCCCCCGGGGCGGCGGCGGGGGAGAGCACGGACGGGCACCGGACGCACCGGGCACCACGCCCGACCGGCCCTCCCGACCCGCCGACGACCGGGAGGCCCCCGGCGGCGAGCACGGCTCCGGGGACACCCGTTCCCGGGGAGGATCGACGCGTGGGGGAACCACGATGACCAGTGCCCGACCCGTGGACCCCTATGCCCCCGATGGGCAGGAGAAGGGCCAGGCGGAGCGCTACCACCCGCCCCAGGCGTACCAGGCTCCGGCCGGTGCGCTGCCCGCGGCCGACGGATCCGGGGCGCGGCCGGACGAGACCACCCGACTGCGTCCGCAGACCGACGGGCCCGGCCGGGGACAGCAGCCCGGCGGCCGGCCGGGGCAGCCCGGCCCGCACGGGGACGTCGGCTACGGCCCGGCGGACCAACTCCAGCAGGCGGTGCGGCGTCCGCGCACCGGGGCCCGGACGGTGCCCCGCACCCGCAAGGCGCGGCTGCGGGTGGCCAAGGCCGACCCGTGGTCGGTGATGAAGGTGAGCTTCCTGCTCTCCATCGCGCTGGGCATCTGCGGCGTGGTCGCCGTGGCGGTGCTGTGGATGGTCATGGACTCGATGGGGGTCTTCTCCACCATCGGCGCCACCATCAGCGAGGCCACCGGCACGGAGAACAGCAGCGGGTTCGACCTGGAGGCGTTCCTCTCCCTGCCCCGGGTGTTGATGTTCACCGGTCTGATCGCCGCCATCGACGTGGTGCTGGCCACCGCCCTGGCCACGCTGGGGGCCTTCATGTACAACCTCTCCGCGGGCTTCGTGGGCGGCGTCGAGCTGACCCTCGCCGAGGACGAGTGATCCCGGTGGGTCGGGGTCTCCGGGGCACCGGATGTCCCCGACCGGTCGGACCCGAACCGATTTGGGAGCGGGCCGGACCATGCGCTAATCTTTCGGTGCAGCGCGGGGCTATAGCTCAGATGGTTAGAGCGCATCCCTGATAAGGATGAGGCCACAGGTTCAAGTCCTGTTAGCCCCACCGGCGCGAACGCCCCCAGCCGAGACCGGCTGGGGGCGTTTGACATCCGAGGCCGACATCGGCCGTTCCCGGGGTCCCCGCCTCCTTGACGCCCACGGTTGACGCCAACGGCCCCGGGGGCCCGGAAACGGGCGTCGCGACCCGGCGAGCGGGCCCCGTTCGGCAGGACACGATTGGGTATCATCGGCGCCGGATGCTCCATATGATGTCTAAGAAGGACGAGGTAGCACGGTGAAGAAGCTCCTCCTGGTCGCACTGGTCGCCGCGGGCGGCATCCTGGTGTACCGCCAGATCCAGCAGGGCAAGGCCGAGCAGGATCTGTGGACCGATGCCACCGACCCGGTTCCGGGTGACGCCGTTCCCGCCGGTGTCGGCACCGCCACCGAACACTGAACGCCTCCCGGAGCGTCCCGTGAGCCGGATCCGGCCACGGGTCGGACCGGTACGGGCCCCCACCGCCACAGGGCGGTGCGGGGCCCGCGGTGTGTGGAGGAGCATCGACGGCCCCGTGCGGCCCCGTGCGGTGTCGTGTGCGGCGGTGATCACTGCGCCGTGAACCACCCCCCGGGCGCGCGGCCGGTGGAGCCGGACCGCCCCTTCGTGATCATGGTGGGGTGGTTGTGTCGAGACCGTGACACGCCTCGTCTTGTTGTGTGCGCGTGCAAACTCATACGGTGCTCATCGGGGTTCGCGCCGGGGCGGGCCCCGGTGAGGCCGGCCGCCCCTGCGCGATCGTGCCGGGAAGCGGGTCGAGCGACGAGGGGGAGAGCACGCATGGGCGCGATACCGGGTACGCCGACCGGGCACCACACCCGGGGCGACATGAGCCGAACCGCCCGCCGGGGCGGGGCCCGGTCGGCGCGCCGGCCGACCGCCGCGCTCACGGCCCTCACGGTCGTGGCCGGTGCCCTCCTCACCGCCATTCCGGCGTTCCTCCCGCCGGGCGTGCCCGGCGGCGCCACGGCCCGGGCCGCGCCCGCCGACATCCCCGGCGGCCTGATCCTCGTGCTGGACGCCTCCGGCTCCATGGCGGAGGACGACGGCACCGGCACCACCCGCATGGACGACGCCCGCGAGGCCCTGGGCACCGCCGTCGACGCCCTTCCCGAGGGGTACCCCACCGGGCTGCGGCTGTACGGCTCGGAGAACAGCGATTGCACCGACACCCGGCTCGCGCAGCCGGTCGAGCCGGTGGATCCGGAGGCCATCCGGGACGCGTTGGGGTCGGTCGGCCCCACCGGCAACACCCCCACCTCGCTGGCCCTGGAACGGGCCGTGGAGGATCTTCCCGAGGTGCCGCACGGGGCCATCGCCCGCCGCACCGTGCTGCTGATCTCCGACGGCGAGTCCAACTGCGACGGGGAGCCCCCCTGCGAGGTGGCCGAGCGACTGGCGGGCGACGGCGTGGACCTGCGGATCGACACCGTCGGCTTCCGGATCGGCGAGGAGGGCCGCGCCGAGCTGGAGTGCATCGCGGAGGCCGGGCACGGCACCTATTACGACGCCCCCGACGGGGAGGCGCTGGGTCGGGAGTTGGAGCGCGCCGCCCGACTGTCCGCCGACGGCTACCGCTTCGAGGGCGAGGAGGTGGACGGTGGCGCGGACGCCGCCTCCGCGCCGACGCTGGAGCCCGGCGGATATCTGGACCGGATCGGCCCCGGTGAGACCCGCTGGTACGCGGTGGACCTGGACGATGTGTCCACCGCCGACGTCGCGGTCACCGCCGTGCCCCACCCGGGGGTGGCCGTGCACCGGCGCGACGGGCTGCTCCTGACCCTCTCGGAGTCCTCCGACAAACTGCGCCGCTGCGTCCGGCAGGACGTGCGCTTCGGGGACGACGAGGGCGCGATGATCCTGACCGGGGCCGTCTCCCGGGTGCCGAGCCCGAACGGGAACGCGACCTGTGACGCGGCCGGTCGGTACCTGCTGTCGGTGGAGCGGGAGAGCGAGGAGGGTTCCGACGGCGCCCACTGGCCGATCGAACTGCGGGTGGCGGTGGAGGAACCCCTGCCGGATGACGTGCGGCCGGCGGCCTCCGCCACCTCCTACGGCGCGGCCGGTCCGGACTCGCCGCTGCCCACCGACGAGCCCGTGGACATCGAGGGCGGAACCGGCTTCAACGACGCGGTGGAACTCGCCCCGGGCGTGCACCGGGACCGCCTGCTGCCGGCCCAGACCCGTTTCTATCGGGTGCCTGTGGGATGGGGGCAACAGCTTCGCTACCGGGTGGAGTTCGGCAACGAGCCGACGCTGGAGGAGCGTTCCGCGTCCTCGTGGGTGCGCACCGTGGCGTACGCGCCGCACCGCGCGCCGATCGGGCGCGGTGACTTCCGCGCGGACCGCCCCTACCGGGGTGAGGAGTCGGCGGTGGACATGGGGACCGTGCCGGTGACCTGGACCAACCGGTACGAGAGCTCGGCGGCGGTGACCCCGGTGCGGTCGCCCGGTGACCACTACATCGCCGTCTCGCTCGGGCCGGGGGCGACGGAGATCGCGCGCAACGCGGCGATCGGCGTGGTGCTGCGGGTGGACGTGGTGGGCGAGGAGCTGACCGGCCCGGGTCACGACGCCGTCCCGGTCTCCGCCGGTGAGGGGGACGCCTCCGGGGCGGAGGACGAGGGCGAACGGGACGACGGGGAACGGGATGCCGGGAACGGTGACGATTCCGCCGCCCCCGGGGAGTCCGGTGCCGCCGACGGGGCGGGATGGGGCGCCCCGCTGA
>NZ_VKHT01000920.1 GCF_014141535.1 Streptomyces alkaliphilus
CCCCGGTGGGGTGGGCCCGGCCTCCGGGGCCGCCCAGGGCGGCGGGGTCCCCCTCGACCAGCAGTTCGGCGAGTCGGTCGCCCAGGTCGGGGGCCAGTTCGGCGGCCAGATCGAGGGCCGCCCGGCGGTCGGCGGCCACCGCCGTCCGAACCTCCGCGCCGAAGCGCAGCGCGTGCTTGAGGGCGTGGAAGCCGTCCAACAGCACCGGGGCAGGCTCCCCGGTCGGCTCGGGGACGGGATGTTTCACGTGAATCATTCGGATGCGGACCGTCCGGGGGAGGCGGTGGACCGGGACCGCACCAGGATGCCGGCCCCGGCGCCCCCGGAGGCGGCCCGGGCCACGCGGCCCCGTGAGGCGGGTCCCGTGAGGCGGAAGTCGGGAGGACGGGTCGGCCGTCCCGCGACGCCCGGACCGCCGTGGTCCCGGCCCCGGCGGGCCGGTGGTGGCGGCCCACCACCGGCTCCCCTCGGCTCAGCGGCGTTCGGCCGAAGCGGCGTCACGTCCCGGGTCCTCGGCGTCGGGCTCCGCGTCCGAACCCGTCACCGCGCCCGCTCCCGTCCCGGTGGACGTGGTGGTCGCGGAAGCCCCCGGGGCCACCGGGGAGCCTTTCGCCTCGACCCTCGTGCTCCCTTCGGTCGACCCGTCGGCACCGGCCCCGGCCATCGGGGCGGCGGCTGCGACCGGGACCCGGTCCCCGGTATCGGTCGGTTCAGCGGTGTCGCCGCCGGCGCCGCCGGGCCCCGCGGCCTCCCGATCCCGCTCCCCCGTGGCGGGGGCCGGCACCCGTGGTCCGTCCCCACCGGCGGGGGCGGCCCCCGCCTTCCCCGGACCGGCGGACCGGCGGCCGAGCCGGCGCACCGGCTCGGTCAATCGGCGTGCCCGCCAGCCGATCCACAGCAGGAAGGCCGTGGGCAGGAAGACGATGTCCATCGCGATCATCGCCATGGAGAAGAAGGGCAGGCCGAGCAGGATCGCGATGCCGATGTGCTCGCCGATCATGATGGCGAGCAGGATGTTCTTCGCCCGCCGGTTGAGCAGCGCGAACGGGAAGGCGACCTGCACGAACACCGTGCCGTAGGTCAGGATCATCACCAGCAGGGCGTTGCCCACCAGGATCGAGGAGACCTCGGGGAACGGCGTGAAGTAGTCCAGGTTCATCGGGTAGTAGACGGCGGTGCCGTCCTGCCAGCGCGAACCCTGGATCTTGTACCAGCCGGCCGTGGCGTAGATGATGCAGACCTCGACCATGATCACCAACAGCGCGGCGTTGTGCGCGACATTGGCGATCATGTCGCAGACCACGCGCGGCTCGCCGGGACGGGCGGCGGGGCGGCTCAGCACCCACCACAGACCGTGGATGCCCCAGAACCCCCATAGGCACAGCAGCCAGATCGGCCCGCCCAGCAGACCGGTGGCGGTGGTGACCGCGAGGGCCGCCCCGCACGCCGCCCACAGCACGATCCCCACCGGGTCCCGGGGATCGGCGGTCCCCCGGGCACGCCGTCGGGCGTCCAGGGACCACACCTGTCCGCAGCGGGTCAGCACCAGGTAGATCGCCATCAGGTGGACGACGTTGTCCCCGCCGTCCCCCATGAACACACTGCGGTTCTGCAGCGAGAGCACACCGATCATGAAGAGCACGGACATGGTGCGGGTGCGCCAGCCCAGCAGCAGTCCGACGCTCGCCAGCGCCGAGAAGGCGTAGACGATCTCGAACCAGGTCACCGACTCCGTCCACAGCAGGACGGTGAACGCCTTGTTCTCCGCGATGAGCTGTTCGGCGAGGTCGAAGCCCCACGGGCTGGCGGGCCCGTACAGCTCGTGCCGGTGGGGTATCTCCCGGATGAGGAAGAACAGCCAGGTGAAGGCGAAGCCGATGCGCACGATCGCCGTCTGGTACGGGCCCAGGGCTCGGCGGGTGATGTGGTCGATGCCGCGGCCGAGCGCCGCGTCGAGGCGGTCCCCCATCCCGGCGAGTGGGTTGGGCGGCTCGTCGC
>NZ_VKHT01000921.1 GCF_014141535.1 Streptomyces alkaliphilus
CGCCGGGGCACCCGCTTCCACGCCTGGGTGGAGTCCCGTTTCGAGGAACTGGCCCTGCCCCTGCTCGGCGAGGACGAGCACCCCGGAGGCGATCTCGAGGAGGACCCGGCCATCCGGGACGAGCGTGAACTGGACGCGTTGAAGGAGGCGTTCGCCCGCACGCCCTGGGCCCGGCGCACCCCCCACCGGGTGGAGGCGCCCTTCGAGCTGCGACTCGCCGGACGGGTGGTCCGCGGACGCATCGACGCCGTCTACCGCACCGACGACGGCTGGGAGATCATCGACTGGAAGACCGGTCGGAGCCACTCCGCCGATCCGCTGCAACTGGCCGTCTACCGGGTGGCCTGGGCCGAACAACACGATCTCCCGCTGTCCCGGGTCACCGCCGCCTTCCTCTACGTGCGGACCGGGGAACTGGTACGGCCGGCGGTGCTCCCGGACCGGGCCGGTCTGGAGGCCATCCTGCGGGGGGACGCGTCGTGGGCCCTCAACGTCCCCGGTTAGGCTTCCGTCATGCGCAACACTCCGGACAACGCCGTCCAGCCGATCGCCATGACCGGGACCGGCGGGATCGACCGGGACGCCGGCCGGCGAATCGACGAGGCGTGGCTCGGAGCGGCGTGGAGCCACCCCACCACCAGGGTCTTCGTGGTCTCCTCGGGGCGTGCGCTGATCGAGGACACGGCCGACGGTCGCACCGAACTGGTGACCATGCCCTCCTTCGACGCGCCCCTGACCGAGGCGCACCGCTACTACCTGGGCACCGGCCCCGACGGCGTGCGCTACTTCGCCCTCCAGAAGGACGAGCTGCCGGGCCGGATGGATCAGGCCGCCCGCCCGGCCGGGCTCCGCGAGGCCGCCGCACTGCTGGACGACCGTGACGCGGCGCTCCTGGTGCACGCGATCGCGCTGGAGAACTGGCAGCGGATGCACCGCTTCTGCTCCCGCTGCGGGGAACGGACCGTGATCGCGGCGGCCGGTCACATCCGGCGCTGCCCCTCCTGCGGGGCGGAACACTACCCGCGCACCGATCCGGCGGTCATCACCCTCGTCACCGACGAGGAGGACCGGATCCTGCTGGGTCGGCAGATGCACTGGCCGGAGGGACGCTTCTCCACCTTCGCCGGGTTCGTGGAACCGGGCGAGTCGCTGGAGGAGGCCGTGGTGCGGGAGATCGAGGAGGAGGTGGGCATCACCGTCTTCGACCCCCGCTACGTGGCCAGCCAGCCGTGGCCCTTCCCGTCCTCGCTGATGCTGGGCTTCCTGGCGAGCACCCGGACCACCGAGATCCGGGTGGACGGCGAGGAGATCGAACAGGCCCGCTGGTTCTCCAGGGACACGCTGCGGGCCGCGATCGAGTCGCGGGAGGTCTCGCCCCCTTCCGGGATCTCGATCGCGGCCCGGCTCGTGGAGAGGTGGTACGGCGGGCCGTTGCCCCGCCCCTGAGCGGGCGGACGGTCCCGGCCCGGCGCGCCGGCTCAGGCCGCGAGCTTCGCCTTCACCTGTGCCAGGGAGGGGTTGGTGAGGGTGCTGCCGTCCTCGAAGAGCAGGGTGGGAACCGTCTGGTTGCCACCGTTGGCCTTCTCGACCAGCGTCGCCGCGTCCGGATCGTGCTCGATGTTGACCTCGGTGTAGGGAATGCCCTCACGGTCCATCTGGCCCTTGAGCCTGCGGCAGTAGCCGCACCAGGTGGTGCTGTACATGGTCACGGTGCCGGCCATGGCGATCGTGAGTCCTTCCCTCGGGGGCGCTGGCGGGACGCGGGGCGTCCGGTCGTGGAACGTCCGGCACGGTCCGGACATTCCCGGGCGCCGGGACCGGCCCGGGACCGGTGCCCGGGAAGGCCCGGACTCCACTGTGACGCCGACCCGCCGTGACGCCGACCCGCCGTGAGGACGATCCGACGAACGCCCGCGGCTGTGGACGAGCGGTGCCCCGCTGTCCGCCCGGCCTGGCAGCATGGGCCGGGTGACAGCAGCGACGCCCCCGCCCCCCGAC
>NZ_VKHT01000922.1 GCF_014141535.1 Streptomyces alkaliphilus
GTGTCGCGAAGCGAGGGGGCCGGCCGGCGGGGGCGGGACGACCCCGACGAGTGGCTCCCGCCCCCGGCCGGCCGGCGATCACTCGTCGGGGTCGAAGGTGGTGGGCAGGGCCCGGGGCTCCTCGCCCGAGGGCGGGACGGAGAGCGCCTTGAGGGCGAAGGTCATCACCTCGCGGAAGACCGGTCCGCACAACTGCCCGCCGTAGTACTGCTCACCGGTGGGGTTCTGGATGGCGCAGTAGACCGTGACCCGCGGCTCGTCGGCCGGGGCGAAGCCGGCGAAGGAGGCCGTGTAACCGTTGTAGCGACCGGTCTCCGGATCCACCCGATTGGATGTGCCGGTCTTGCCCGCCACCCGGTAGCCGGGGATACGGGCCGCGTGCCCGGTTCCCCAGTCCTCGTCGACCACCACCGTCTCCAGCATCTCGGTGAGCCGCCGGGCGGTCCCCTCACCGATCACCCGCTCGCGCTCGGGCTCCGGAGCCGCCTCCCAGCGGCCGTCGGGACCCACCGTGCCGCGCACCACGGAGGGGGTGATCCGCTCCCCCCCGTTGGCGACCGTGGAGAAGACGCTGGTGGCCTGGAGGGCGTTGACGGAGACGCCCTGGCCGAACGGGATCGTGTACTGCTGGGCGGTGTTCCAGTCCCGCGGGGCGGCGAGGATGCCCGGTGTCTCGCCGGGGAAGCCCAGGCCCGTGGCGCGGCCGAAGCCGAAGGCCCGCAGATAGGCGTGGAGGACCTCGTTGGCCTCCTCCTGCGTCTCCCCCAGTCGTTCGGTGGCCAGGATGGTCCCGATGTTGCTGGAGCGGGCCATGACCCCGGCCAGGGTCAGGTGGTAGGTGTCGTGGTCGTGGTCGTCGAAGAAGGCCCGTCCCGCGCGGGGCAGTCGGCCGGGCACGGTGACGTGCGTCTCCGGGGTGGCCACGCCCTCCTCCAGCACCGCCGCCATCGAGACGAGCTTGCTGGTGGAGCCGGGTTCGTAGGCGTCCTGCAGGGCGGGGTTGCCCAGCAACGCCGGGTCCGCGGCGCCGTACCGGTTGGGATCGAAGCCGGGAGCGGAGGCCATCGCGAGGATCTCACCGCTGCGCACGTCCTGGACGATGACGTAGCCGCTGTCCGCGACGGAGTCCTCCACCTGCCGGGCGATCGCGTCCGCCGCCGCCCACTGGATGTCCCGGTCGATGGTCAGTTCGATGTCGGTGCCCGGTACCGCCGGTTGTTCGGTGGAGCCGGCGGTGGGAACCCGGCGACCGCCGGACTGCGCGTAGCGGATGGTGCCGTCCCGGCCGGCCAGTTGCGGATCCAGTATCGACTCCAGACCCGCGGCGCCCGCGCCCTCGGCGTTGACGAACCCCAGCAGGCCGGCGGCCAGCTCGCCGCCCGGATAGACGCGCCGGGGGTTCTTCTCCCGGAAGATCCCGGTGAGCACCTGATGGCCGGTGCCCTGCCGGCTGCGCTCGGCCAGGGCGCCGCGCAGATCCAGGATCTGCCGCCACGCCTGCGGGGTCTGCTGTCGGGCGAGGAGGGCGTACTGGGAGTCGGGGTTGTCCAACAGCTCGGCCAGGCGCTCCTCGTCCCGCTCCAGGATCGGCGCCAGGAGCGCGGCCGCCTGCTGCGGGGCGTCCGGGACACCGGTGTGCTCGGCGGTGAACAGCGAGGGGTCGGCGACGATGTCGTAGGCGTCGACGGTGGTGGCCAGGGCCGTGCCGTTGCGGTCGGTGATGTCGCCCCGGCGGGCCGCGATGGGCAGGGTGAGGTAGCGGTTGACGGCGGCCTGATCCGTGTAGGAGGCCGCGTCCACCGCCTGCACCTGCACCAGCCGGATGGTGAAGACCAGGGTGACCAGGGTCAGCCCGATGCCGATGAGCCGCAGGCGGGGCCGGTGGCCGGTCAGCCGCAACTGCTCCCCGGCGGCCGGCCGCCCCGCCGGCCGGGGGCGCGGGGGGCGGGGGGCACGCGGACGGTCGGGCCGCGGTGACGGGCCGCTCACGGCGC
>NZ_VKHT01000923.1 GCF_014141535.1 Streptomyces alkaliphilus
GCCCTCCGCCGCGACCACACACACCATCGGCATCACCGATCCCGGCGACGCCGCGGAACGGGCCCGCGCGCTCGCAGACCGGGGCTTCCGGCTGCTCAAGCTCAAGCTCGGCGCCCCCGACCCGGCGGAGGACCTGGAGCGCGTCTCCGCCGTCCGCGACGCCGCGCCGGGGATCCGTCTGATCCTGGACCCCAACGGGGCCTGGACCCCGGAGCTGGCCGAGCGGCTGATCCCGCGCTTCGCCCTCCCGGGGGTCGAGGCCGTGGAACAACCCATCGCCCCCGGGGACCCCGACGCGCTCGCCCGGCTCGCCGCGCGTTCGCCCCTGCCCCTGATCGCGGATGAGGACGCCGCCGATCACCGGGACGCCGTCCGGTTGGCCGGGCGGGTCGGCGGCGTCAACATCAAGCTCGCCGAGTGCGGTGGGGTGCGGGCGGCCCTGCGCGTCATGGAGGCACTCCGGGGGAGCGGCACCGAGGTCATGCTCGGCTGTTTCACCGCCTCCTCACTCGGCATCGCCCCGGCCGTCCACCTGGTGGACCGCGCGCGGTGGGTCGACCTCGACGGCCACCTGCTGCTGGCCCGGGACCCGTGGCGGGGCATCGGTGGAGCGGACGGCACCGTCGGCGTCGGCGACACGCCGGGGCTGGGCGTCACCCCGATCGATCCGCCGCCCTCCGGGGACGCCCTCCCGGACCACGCCGCGCGGACGGGGGGAGGCCGGCCGTGACGACCCTTCGCGCGGTGCGGGACTTCCCCCTCGCCGTCCGCCTGCTCCTGGTCAACCAATTCGGCGTCAACACCGGCTTCTACCTCCTGGTGCCCTACCTCGCGCTGCACCTCGGCGAGAACCTCGGCATGTCGGCGGCGATCGTCGGCGTGGTGCTCGGGGTGCGCAACCTCAGCCAGCAGGGGCTGTTCATCATCGGTGGTTCGGCGGCCGACAGACTCGGTGCCCGGGGTGTCATCATCACCGGTTGCGCCCTGCGGACCGTCGGGTTCGGACTCTTCGCACTCGGCGATTCCCTGACCGTCCTCCTGGCCGCCTCCGTACTCAGCGGGATGGCGGGCGCCCTGTTCAACCCGGCGGTGCGCGCCTACATCGCGGTGGAATCGGGGGATCGGCGGGCGGAGGCGTTCGCCCTGTTCCAGGTCTTCGCCACCTGCGGCGCCCTGGTCGGCCCCCTGCTGGGCGGTGTCCTGCTGTTGGTGGACTTCCGCACCTCCGCGCTCACCGCGGCCGCGATCTTCGCCGTCCTGACCGTGGCACAGGCCCTCGTCCTGCCGGCCCGGAGGGTGGAGCGCCTCGATCGCCCCGGCGTCCTGACCGATTGGCGGGGGGTGCTCGGCAACCGGCGATTCCTCGCCTTCGCCCTCGCCATGACCGGCATGTTCACCCTGGAGACCCAGCTCTACCTGCTTCTGCCGGACGGCGCGCGGACCGCCGGCGGATGGGCGGGCGCGGCCGGCCTCCTCTTCCTGGTCGGTACCGTCGCCGGCCTCACCCTCCAGTTGCGCATCACCACCCGACTCAAACGCCGGGGCCGGCGCGGCCGGTGGATCTCCCTGGGCCTGGCCCTCATGGGGTTGGCCTTCCTGATTCCGCTGCCGGTGGTCGGGGTCTCGGATCCAGGGGTCCCGGACGGCACGGCCGCGGCGGCGCTGCGCCTGCTCCCCGTCCTGCTCGCCGCACTCGTCCTCTACCTGGGTGTGATGACGGCCCAGCCCTTCGTCATGGAGCTCGTCCCCGCCTTCGGCCGGAGTTCCCTGACCGGCACCCACCTCGGGGTCTTCTACATGGTCTCCGGCCTGGCCGCGGCCCTCGGCAACATCCTCGTGGGATGGACCATGGACCTCGGGGAGAACCCGGGGATCTCCTGGCTGCCGTGGGTGTGCTGCGCCGCCATCGGTCTGGCCTCCGCGGGGGGAGTGGCCCTGCTCTCCCGCCGCTCCCTGCTGCCCGACCCGGGGACCCCCGTCCC
>NZ_VKHT01000924.1 GCF_014141535.1 Streptomyces alkaliphilus
GTGAAAGGGGGGCGGGGCCAACGCCCCGCCCCACCTCCTTTCCCCGGCGGTGCCTCAGGAGGCGCTGGTGCCCGTCAGGGAGCGGATGGCGTCGGCCACGGGCACGTCCCCGTTGACCAGTTCCAGCGTCAGCCCGGCCGTGCGGGGTTCGTCCAAGAGGCCCAGGAGGACGGTGGCGACGTCGTCGCGGGTGATCGCCGAGCGTCCCGTGTGCTCGGCCAGGTGCACCCGGCCGGTGCCGGGGTCGTCGGTCAGCGCGCCGGGGCGCAGGATGGTCCAGTCCAGGCCGGCGCGGGAGCGGATCTCGGCGTCGGCGGCGGCCTTCGCCCGCAGGTAGGTGGCGAAGACCGGCTCGGTGTCGGCGGGCGGCTCACGATCGGTGCCCATGGCCGAGACGACGATCATCCGGCGGACGCCTGCGAGTTCGGCCGCGTCGGCGAAGAGGACGGCGGCGGCCCGGTCCACGGTCTCCTTGCGTTCGGCGCCGCTGCCCGGCCCCGCGCCGGCGGCGAAGACCGCCGCCGTCGCGCCGCGAAGGTGGTCGGCCACTTCGGTGAGGTCGGCGTGCTCCAGGTCGCAGACGACCGGTTCGGCGCCGAGCTCCTCCAGGTCGGCGGCGTGGTCGGGATTGCGGATGAGGCCCACGGCCCGGTCGCCGCGCTCGGCGAGCAGCCGTTCCAGTCGGCGGGCGATCTGTCCGTGGCCTCCGGCGATGACGATGCGCATGATCCCGACGGTACGCCGGGAGGTGGGGCGGGAGGGGTCCGCCGCGCCGGCCGCCGCGCGGCTCAACCGGTGGACTGGCGCGGGAGTTCGGTCGCCGTACCGTCCCCGATGTCGCAGTACTCGCGCACGGCGCTGGTTCGCGAGACGATCCGTCCGCGGTGGAGGACCAGTCTGCTGTAGGCGAGGGAGAGCACGTTCGGCAGGCAGTCGCCGCGCACGGCCAGCAGTTCGGCGGGGTACCCCGCCTCGATCCGTACGGGGGGCAGCCCCAGCGCGGCGCGGGCCCGGTCGGAGACGGCCCGGTAGGCGTCGAGTGGGTCCTCGCCGCCCCGGGAGACGAGTTGACAGGCGGCCTCCAGCGGATCGCCACGTCCCACCGGATTGGCCGCGTCGCGCAGGGCGCCGCCGCCGGCGATCACCCGGACCCCGGCCGCGCGCAGGGGTCGGGCCAGGGGCGCGGTGTCCGGTGACGCACGGCGCGCGATGTCCCCGTCGCGCCCCCCGCCGCCTCCGTTCGGGACGGCCCGCACGGGGGCGCACGGCCCCTGGGGCAGCAGGGCCACGGTCACGCCCGCGGCGGCCAGTCGGTCGGCGGTTCGACGGAACGCGTCGGGGGCGAGGCGGGCGAGCCCCGTGCACGGGCCGATGACGACGCCCGGTCGGTGTCCGGCGCAGGCCGCCGCGAGCCGGTCGAGGAGGGCGGGGTCCCCGGCGTCGGTGTGCAGGTCGAGGGGAAGGCCGTGTTCGTCCGCGGCGGCGATCAGCGGGTCGAGGCTGCCACCGGGATCGGGGTCCGCGTCGGGCAGGCCGCCGAGGGCGGCGGCCCCCATCGCGGCGGCGTCCCGGAGCAGGGCGCGGCCGTCCGCGGCGGTGCGGCCGGTGAGGGGACCGGCGTCGGCGGTCAGGCGCAGGTCGGTGAGGCCGGTCAGGGAGCGGGCGGCGCGCAGCGCGGCGTCGAGGGTGCGCAGGCCGATGGTGTCCCCGACCCGGATGTGGCCGCGCTGGGCGGTGGCGCCGTGGGCGAGGTGGTGCAGGGCGGCCTCGGTGACCCGTCGGAGTGTCGAGTCCCCACCCGGTGCCGGGGCCGGTGCGGTGACGACGGTGTCCGGGTCGCCGGCGAGCGTGGCGGGGTCGGGCGGCGCACCGGGTGCGGTGAGCGCGGTGTCGTGGTGGCCGTGGGGTTCGACGGGCGCGGGGAGCAGGAGCCAGCCGGTGAGGTCCACCACGCGTCCGCCGTCCCGGGCCCGGTCCGGGGA
>NZ_VKHT01000925.1 GCF_014141535.1 Streptomyces alkaliphilus
CCCCCGGCACGGGGGATCGACGCCGGGATCCTGGCCTCGGTCGTCGCCGTCCTGGCCGACCTCACCGAACGGCCGGTCACCGCGGAGGCGAGTCCCGCGTCCCTGGGTGCCACCTCCCTGACCCTCGTCCTGGCCCACCGCCGACTGCGCGAGTCCATCGCCCCCGGCCTCGCCCTGGCGGACGTCTTCCGCCACCCGACGGTCGGGTCACTGGCCGAGCACATCACCGCCCTGACCCGCTCCGCTCCCGGCGCGGCACCGACCGCTGCCGACCGTGGCGTCCCACCCGTCCGCCGTTCCGCCCCGCGTCGCGGGGACCGGGCCGCCGCCCGCGCCCGAGCCGAGGAGACCGCACGATGACGGCACCCGCCCCGTTTCCCGGCCCGCCGCCGGGGGAACCCGCCGGCGACGACGCGGGCCCCGAGGGCCTGATCGCCGTCACCGCACTGGACTGCCGCTTCCCCGGCGCCCCCGACACCGCCGCCCTGTGGGACCTGATCGTCTCCGCGCGCAGCGGCCTGACCCGCCACGAGGACGCGGTGGAACCGGCGGGCGGCGGCGCGTCGGGGAACCCCTCCCGGGTGCCGGTGAGCGGACTCATCGAGGGACAGGACCTCTTCGATCCGGAGCCCTTCGGCCTGACCGACGCCGAGGCGGCGTTGATGGACCCGCAGCAGCGGCTCTTCCTGGAGGCGTGCTCGCGCGCACTGGAGGACGCCGGGCACGCCCGGGGGGCCGGCGCGGGCGCCGTGGGCGTCTTCGCGGGTGCTTCCCACAGCGACTACCTCACCCGCAATTTGGGCGACCGGTACGCCGCCGCGGACCGGGACCCGGTCGGCAGCCTCCAGGCCGCGATGGCCGGCGTGGCCGACTACCTGCCGCTGCACGTGGCGCACCGCCTGGGGCTGACCGGCCCGGCCGTCTGCGTCGGCACGACCTGCTCCACCTCGCTGGTGGCCGTGCACCTGGCGGTCCAGTCCCTGCTGGCGCAGGAGTGCGACACCGCCCTGGCGGGGGGTTCCTCGCTGATCGTCCCGCAGGGACGCGGTTACCTGCACGTGCCCGACGGCATCTTCTCGGCGGACGGGCACGTGCGGACGTTCTCCGCCGAGGGCACCGGCATCGTGCACACCCAGGGCGTGGGCGTCGCCGTGCTGCGCCGGCTGGAGGACGCCCTCGCCGACGGCGACCCGATCCTGGCCGTGATCCACGGCTCGGCGATCGGCAACGACGGCGCCGATCGGACGGGTTTCACCGCGCCGTCGCCGCGCGGTCAGGCCCGGGTGATCTCCGAGGCACTCGAGGTCGCCGGGCTCGAACCCGGGATGATCGGCTACCTGGAGGCGCACGGCACCGCGACCCGCCTGGGGGACGTGGTGGAGGTGGCCGCCCTGCGCCGGGTGTTCGGCACCGGCGGCCCGGCCCGGTGTGCCCTCGGCTCGGTCAAGGCGAACATCGGCCACGCCAACTCGGCGGCCGGGATCGCCGGTTTCGCCCGGGCCGTGCTGGCGGTGCACCACGGTGTGCTGCCGCCCGCCCTCGACGCCTTTCCCCTCAACCCCGACCTGGAACTGGAGGACTCGCCGTTCCGGGTCCCCGGGCGGGCGAGAGCGTGGGAGGGCGAGCGGTACGCGGGCGTCAGCTCCTTCGGTATCGGCGGCACCAACTGCCACGTGGTGCTCGGCGCCGCGCCGGAGCGCCCGGAGCCGACCCCCGATCCCCGGCCGCAACTGGCGCTGGTCTCCGCCCACCGGGACGATGCCCTCGCCGGTCTGCTGACCGGCCTCGCCGGGGTGGTGGGCCCGGCGACCGACGGCATCCCCGCCGGCGCCCCCGCTCCGGCGGTGGCCGATGTCGCCCACACCCTGCACGCCGGCCGCACGGCCCTGCCCCATCGTGCCGCGGCCGGCGTGCAGGGTGTGGGCGACATCGGCCGCGGACGCCCGGGCCTGTCTCTTATACACTTCTGTCGCTGCCGATGA
>NZ_VKHT01000926.1 GCF_014141535.1 Streptomyces alkaliphilus
GGGGCGGGGGAATTGGTCGGGGGCGCGGTCCGAGCCCGACGACGCCCCGGTGTCGGTCCGTCGGTCGTGCGCGGCGCGGCCGACCCCGGGCGCGGGGCCGCCCGTTCCGGCCCGGCCGGGCTTCCCGACCCGCTCGGTCCGGGTGTTCCCGCCGGAGCGGCGGACCCGGGGGCGGACCCCGCGGGGAAGGGCGCGTCCGTGGACGTGTCGGCCGGCCGGGACCCACCGGTGGTGCGGATGGGTTCGGGCGGTCCACCCGGGGCGGACGGTGCGACGTGCTCCCGGTGGGCGGGGCCCGGAGGCGATCCGGCGGCCCCGCCGGACGGTTCGGCCCCTCCCGCCGGGGACGTGCCCGACGAGCCGTCCGCGGCCACCGGCACCCGGTGGTCCGGCGTCCCGGCCGTCCCCGCCGTCCCGGTCACCGGTGCCGACGCGTTCGCGGTGGTGGGCCGGTCGGGGTCCGCCGTGCGGCCCGGTGGGGGCGCCCCGATCGACCGCGTCCGTCCGTTCGCGCCGGCCGGCACGTTGTGGTCCACCGCGCCGGTCGCCCCGGGGGCCTCCCCCGGGGCGGGCGCCTCCGCGGCGGCGCGCCGGAAGCGGCGGCGGGCGGGGGGTTCCGACTCCCGCAGCTCCCGGAGCCTGTCCAGGCCGCCCATTCCCTCGATCCGGTCGTCGCGGTGACGCCGCGTCAACCACGACAGGCCCCGCACGCCGTGCGGGACCCCGGCCATCCTCGTCATCCCGGTCATCACCCTGCTCGCCCGGGCGAACCCGTCGGTTCGCCCTGTGTCGTTCTCCTCGGCACCGCCCCGGAACCCCGGAGGCCCCGGGAGAGCCCGGAAACCCCGGATGGGTGAGGACGGTGCCCGGTCCCGCGCCGGCCCCGGCCCCGGAGGGCCGACGGACGGCGCGGCTCGGTCGATTCGGTTCGGTGCGCGCGGCCCGGCTCGGGCGCGCCGCGCGGAAGCGGTACGAGCCGGTCGGCGTACCCGCCGCCGATCGGCTCCCGGCGGCGGACCCCGCCCGTGCCTGTCCACGGACGGGGCCCGATCGCGCACCCGCCGGCGCTCGGGGACACCGGCGGGCGTCTCGGGCCCGGGCCGGGGCGCGGTCGCACGCCGCCACCGGCCCTCGGGCCGGCTCAGAAGCCGTGGCGCCCCAGCGCACGACGGCGCGAGGTGAAGACGTATCCCAGCGCGCCCGCCGCGGCGATGCCGCCGCCGATCGCCAGAGCGGTGGTGTAGTCGCCCCCGGCCGCCCCGCCGAAGCCTGCGGCGGCACCGCCGCTCGGGGTGGCGGTGTAGGTGAAGTTGCCGGTCTGCACCCGACCGTCGGCGCAGTTGACGTTGATCTGGTAGACGCGGCCGGGCTGGAGGCCGGTGCTGCGGATGTGCCCGGTACCGACCCACTGGCCGTCGACGCGCTTGAGGGTGATCGGCTCCCGGAGGGCGACGGAGGTGGCGCCGCCGCTCGGCTGGCAGGTGGCCTTCACCGTCACCTGCGTGCCCGCGCCGCCGGAGGCCGGGGAGACGAACAGCTTGCCGTGCGTCTCACCGCCGGACCGCTTGCCGTCGTCGAGCAGTTCGTCGGCCGTCGCGGTGCCGGCGGGACCGAGGGCGAACAGGAGAGCGGCGGCGCCGGCCGCGATCCGCCCGGTGCGGGTGCGTCGGGCGGGCGTGGTTCCCCGGGTGGGGCGCGTGCGGTGCATGGGACGTATGACCTCCGGGTCGTCGGACGTCACGCCGGGGGCATGACGGGCTTTCAGTGCCATGCGACCAGCGCCCCCGCACACCCGCACCCGGAAAGGGGCCCGCCGGGTGGTGCCGCTGCGCCGTACGGGTTGCCCGGGCCCCGGCGTCACCCGTCCGCCGCTTCCCCCTGACGCCGTATCGGGAGCCGGCCGGGGGCGACGGGCGAACCCGCGCGGGCGGGTGCGGGGCCACCTCGTGGAAGCCCGTTCATATGGGGAAGTCCCGACC
>NZ_VKHT01000927.1 GCF_014141535.1 Streptomyces alkaliphilus
GGGGTGCGGACGCCGGGGGTGGTCAAAGGGCCGTCTTCCGATCCGCTGGTGGTCACTCCTCCACGCTACCCGGGTGAACGCGACCGGCGGAGGAGTCGGAGACCTCGGGGCGAGCGGGACGGGAGAACCCCGAAGTCATTTCGGAAAGTCTTCGAAAGAATCGGTGAAGACTTCCCCCTTCACATGTCGAACACATGCACCACGAACTCGCATCGCAGGGAAAACCCTGTTGACACGCCCGCAATCGTTGTTTTTCGGAGATTATTGTCCGGAAATTTTCCGGAAACATTCGTTGACGCTTTCGGGAGCCGGGCGGACACTTCTGAGCGTTCGTCACCGGAGGCCACGGGAGCCGCGCCACCCGCGCCCCGTCGGGACAGCGCCGCGCACCCGGCCGTCCCCACGGGTCCGGTGACACCATCCGGCCGGGGCGGCGGGACGCCCCGGCCGGTTCACCAGAAGGGACAACGATGATCGACGAAACACCCCGGGGCCCCGGGCGGTCCCGCCTGCGGACCCGTCTGAGGCGCGCCCTCACCGTCGGAGCCGTGGGCATCCTGGTCTCGGCAGGCCTCGTGTCGATGTCCGGGACCGCCAACGCCGCCTCGACCCTCGGGGCCGCGGCCGCGGAGAAGGGCCGGTACTTCGGCGCCGCCGTCGCCAACAACCGGCTCGGCGAGTCGGACTACGTGAACACGCTCAACCGCGAGTTCAACAGCATCACCGCCGAGAACGAGATGAAGTGGGAGTCGCTGCAGCGCACCCGCGGCAACTTCACCTTCACCGAGGCGGACCGGATCGCCAACCACGCCCGCAGCCGGGGGATGTCGCTGCGCGGACACACGCTGGTCTGGCACTCCCAGCTGCCGGGGTGGGTCGACAACATCAACAACGCCAACGAACTGCGCACGGTGATGCGCACCCACATCGAGACCGTGATGGGCCGCTACCGCGGTCAGGTCCACTCCTGGGACGTGGTCAACGAGGCGTTCCAGGACGGCAGCAGCGGCGCGCGACGCAACTCGGTCTTCCAGCGGGTGCTGGGCAACGGGTACATCGAGGAGTCCTTCCGCATGGCGCGGGCCGCCGACCCCAACGCCAAGCTCTGCTACAACGACTACAACACCGACGGTCGCAACGCCAAGAGCGACGCCGTCTACAACCTGGTGCGGGACCTCAAGCAGCGCGGCGTGCCCATCGACTGCGTCGGGTTCCAGTCGCACTTCAACCCCCAGTCCCCGGTGCCCAACGACTACCAGGCCAATCTCCAGCGCTTCGCCGACCTCGGCGTGGAGGTGCAGATCACCGAACTGGACATCGAGGGCTCCGGCACCGCCCAGGCCAACGACTACCGACGGGTGATCCAGGCGTGCCTGAACGTCTCCCGTTGCACCGGCATCACGGTGTGGGGCGTGACGGACAAGTACTCCTGGCGCAGCGGCGGCACCCCGTTGCTGTTCGACGGCAACTACAACAAGAAGCCCGCCTACGACGCGGTGCTCGCGACGCTGGGCGGTTCCTCCAACGGCGGCGGCACCGGTGGCGGCACGGGCGGCGGTGACGGGGGCGGCACGGCGTCCTGCACCGTCACCTACACCGAGACCGACCGCTGGGGTGACCGCTTCAACGGTCGGGTCGTGGTGACAGCCGGCAGCCGGCCGATCTCCTCCTGGTCGGTGAACGTCACCGTGCGCTCGCCGCAGCGGATCTCCTCCACCTGGAACGGCAGTCCCACCTGGGACAGCAGCGGCAACGTCATGACGATGCGGCCCAACGGGAACGGGAACCTGGCGGCCGGCGCCTCCACCAGCTTCGGCTTCACGGTAATGGCCAACGGCACCTGGACCGCTCCCACGATCGGTGCCTGCACGGCCTCCTGACGCCCTTTTTCGAAGGTGGTCTCCCCCGGTCGGGGGCCGGGATCCCGCGGTCCCGACCCCCGATCGGGGCGTGCCGGTCGGGGGCGACCGGGGCCGGGG
>NZ_VKHT01000928.1 GCF_014141535.1 Streptomyces alkaliphilus
GGGTATGTGTGCGCCTACCACGGTCTGCGGACCGTCGGCGGGATCTATCCGGCCCGGTTGGCCTTCCGCGCGCCGGTGGGGGCGGCCCGGCTGGTGCGCGGCGCCTGGCGCTGGGCCAGTGATGCCGAGAGTGCCCCGTTGCGGGCCCATGCGGTCAGCGCGCAGGACAGTGAGGAGTATCTGCGGCTGGATCGCACCCGGGTGGCCCGGGTGCGGTGGCGTTCCCTGGTGCTGGCCGTATCCCTGCTGTTCGGCGCCACCGGGGCGCTGGCCCTCTATGTGGTGGCGCCCGGTTGGCTGGCGGTGGTGGCGGGGGTGTCGGTGGCCGCTCTGGGTTTGGTGGGGCAGGAGCGGGACCGGCCGGTGATCGGCCCGGCGGTGCAGGTGACCGAGGTGCCCAAGCTGACCTCCTCGCTGGTGCTGCGGGGGCTGGATGCCATCGGCCATCCCCGGATCACCGCCGCGATCAAGAAGGGCGGGGAGATGAACGGGATGCGCTTCACCTCCGAGATCACCCGCGACGGACCCGGCTACCGGGCGGAACTGGATCTGCCCTACGGGGTGACGCCGGACGATGTGATGGACAAGCGCACCGAACTGGCCTCCGGCCTGCGCCGCAAGCTCGGCTGCGTGTGGCCCTCCGGCGACCCCTCGGAGCACGAGGGCCGCTTGGTGTTGTGGGTGGGGGACAAGCCGATGAACGAGACCCGCCGCCCGGCCTGGCCCCTGGCCAAGAAGGGCACCGTCGACCTCTTCGCGCCCGTGGTGTTCGGCAACGACCAGCGGATGCGCGAGGTGTCGGTGACGTTGATGTTCGCCTCGGTGGTGGTCGGCTCCATCCCCCGGATGGGCAAGACCTTCCTGATGCGGCTGCTGCTGCTCATCGCCGCCCTCGACCCGCGTGCGGAGCTGCACGCCTTCGACTTCAAGGGCACCGGCGACTTCCGGGCGCTTGAGCCGGTGTGCCACCGCTACCGGGCCGGGGAGGAGGACGAGGACATCGAATACGTCCTGGCCTCCCTGCGGGAGCTGCGCGAGGAGCTGCGGCGCCGCGCCAAGGTCATCAAGTCCCTGCCGCTGACCCGCTGCCCCGAATCCAAGGTCACCCCCGAACTCGCCAACGACCGCACCTTGGGTCTTCATCCGGTGGTGGTGGGGTTGGATGAGTGCCAGGTGGCGTTCGAGCACCCCGACCACGGGGCGGAGCTGGAGGCGATCTGCACCGACCTGGTCAAACGCGGCCCCGCCCTGGGCATGGTCGCGATGTTCGGCACCCAACGCCCGGACGCCAAATCCCTGCCCAAGGGCATCTCCGACAACGCCGTTCTGCGGTTCTGCCTGAAGGTCATGTCACAGGTGGCCAACGACATGGTGCTCGGGCAGAGCATGTACAAATCCGGCTACCGCGCCACCATGTTCGCCCGCTCCGACAAGGGGATCTGCTGGATGGCCGGTGAGGGCGACGATCCGCGCATCGTCGCCTCCACCTTCATCGACGCCCCCGCCGCCAAGGCGATCGCGGCCCGTGCCCGGGCGGCGCGGGAGGCGTACGGCAACATCACCGGCCACGCCGCCGGACACGCCCCCGAGACCCCGGATGAGGGTCCGGATGTGCTGGCCGATGTGCTGGCGGTCCTGGAGGCCGGGGAGGACAAGGCGTGGTCGGAGACCATCGCCGCCCGCCTGGCCGCCCTGCGCCCCCAGCTCTACGCCGGATGGGAGGCCGAACAGCTCACCGCGGCTTTGAAGCCGCACGGGGTGCGCACCCGCCAGGTGTGGGGCACCACCGATGCCGGTAAGGGCGCCAACCGGCGCGGCATCACCCGCGCCGCCATCACCACCGCCATGACCGAGCGTGACCAAAACCGCGACCGGGACTGACCACCGGCCCCGCTAGAACTAGCGGCCTCCACTGCTAGACCTAGCACCCCCGCTAGCGCCCCATCCCTGCGGTGGCCTGCGATCTAGTTTCTAGC
>NZ_VKHT01000929.1 GCF_014141535.1 Streptomyces alkaliphilus
CCCTTCACCGGCCGCGCACCGGACCCTCCCGCCCCTCCGGCGAGCATCCGCGCACGCCCACCCCGGGAGGTGGCGCGCGTCACGGACGGAGGTGCCGTCCCGGGGGACAATCCTTGCCCGAAGGCATGACCTCACCGGCGACCGCTGCCCGTAGACTCCCCTGTTAACGACACGCAGGGCTCCCGGTGGGCCCGTCGTCGGGACCGCCACCGGCTTCGGCCGAGCACATCCGGGTCAAGGGAGGATTCGAGTCGTGAGCAGCAGGCCGGCGAGAGGCGCTGCTCGCCTCGCCGCCATACTCGACGCCCTGCCCGACGCGCTGTTGCTGGTCAACGGCAACGGCACCGTCGTGAAGGCGAACGCCATCGCGGGCGAGACGTTGGAGGCGCCGGGCGCGCCGCTGGTGGGGCGTGGGCTGCTGGACATCATTCCGGCGTTCGATCCGCGTCGGATTCCCGGGTCGATGCGTCGCCCCGACGAGGATCCGGGCGCGCGCACCCGTCCCACCCGGATGATCGCCCGTCGCACCGACGGCTCCGAGTTGCAGGTCGAGGTGACCAGCGCCCTGCTCCAGGCCGGGCAGACCCCCTACGCCTCGGCCATAGACGCCGTGTTCGGGGACGACCACGCCTCCGAGGAACTGTTGATGCTGGTGGTGCGGGACCTCTCCGGCACCCTGGACACCGAGGCCGAACTGGCCCGGCAGCAGCGGCAGACGGAGATGATCCTGCGGGCGGCCTCCGAGGGCGTCGTGGGCGTGGACACCGCCGGCCGGGTCGTGCTGGTCAATCCGGCCGCCGCCCAGCTCCTGGGTCACCGGGCCGGGAAGCTCGGCGGGCAGGAACTGCACCCCCTGGTGCACCACTCGCGTCCCGACGGCACGCCGCTGCCGTTCGAGGAGACGCCGCTGCACGACACCCTGGTGTCGGGGCGCAAGCACCGAGTGCGGGTGGGCCAGGTGTTGTGGACGAAGGACGGCCGCGCCGTGCCGGTGGACATGACCACGGCCCCGGTGCGCGAGGGCGATCAGCTGGTGGGCGCGGTGATGACGTTCACCGACCGCCGGCCGCAGGACGCGATGAACGCCCGCCACGAGCAGTTGCTGGCGGTGCTCGGCCACAGTCTGCGCGGCCCGTTGGAGGAGCTGCGCGGGGAGTTGACGGCCCTGGCCGCCGACCCGGCCGGACAGCTGTGGCCGGAGGCCAACCAGATCCTGCACCACCTGGCGGCGGGCTACGCGCGGATGGCGACGCTGGTCGACAACGTGCTGGCCTACCAGCGACTGGACGCGGGTCGGGAGCAGTTGGCCCGCAAGAAGGTCGCGCTGGACGAGGTGATCGGCGCCGGGGTGGACGGCGCGACGGAGCTGATCGGCCCCGGTCGGGCCCAGTTCGCCGTGCACGCCCCGACGACCGAGGCGGAGGTGGACCCGGAGCGGCTGGCGCAGGCGCTGGCCCACCTGATCGCGGACGTGGCCGGGGTGGACGCCACCGGCCGGCCGGTGAACGCCGGAGAGGGTGCCCCGACGGACTCCACGATCGTGGTGGCCGCCGCGCAGCGCGGCGACGTGGTGCGGATCGAGGTGCGCGGCCCGTTCCCCGGCGGGGATCCGGTGCACGCGCCGCTGGTGAGCGGCATCGTGCGGATGCACGGCGGGGTGTTGCAGACCCACGAGGTGCCGGGGGCGGCGGGCGGCACCGCGTACGTGCTCGAGGTGCCGGTGAGCGCGGACGCCGCGCCCGCGCCGGGGCACGTGCCGCGTCCCCGGGACGCGGCCGGTGAGACGACGGTGATGCCGGTGCCGGTGCAGCCGGCGCGCGGCACCGGCGGACCGGGCGGTCCGGTGCGCGGCATGGCCACGGGCAACGACAGCGGTCACGTGGTGGCCGCCCCGCCGGCCGCGCCGGGTCGGCCGATGCCGCGTCCGCGGCGGCCCGAGGGCGAGGAGCCCCGGGGCCCGGGGCTCCTCGCCCT
>NZ_VKHT01000093.1 GCF_014141535.1 Streptomyces alkaliphilus
GGGGGATAAGGGCGTCTCCTCCCCCCGGTCGGTGTCACCGCCGGCGCGCGACCCGGAGGGCTCTCCCGCCGAGATGCCCACCGACCGGTCGGTTCGCCGAGGGTCGGCTTCGGCGCCGACGCGCCGGGAGCCCTCGGCGACGACCTCTCCGACCCGCGCCCCGTACGCGGCGCGGGCTGCTTCGACGATGGCGCGGGCCGCCTCCCGGTGGGGGGAGGCCGGGAGGCGGCCCGGCGGGGCGAGTCGGGCCTCTGCCGCGCGCAACGCGGTGGCCACCCGCCCGGGGGTGGGTCCGGAGGCGATGACCGCGACCTGCGCGTCGTGTCCGGCGACCCGGCTGGTGATCGCCGGCGCACGACGGCCGCGGAGGGCCTGCGAACCGGTGGTGTCCCCCGCGGGCCCGGTGCGGGTGTCCCCGAAGGGAAAGCCGGCCGGGCGGCGCGGGGTGATGTGGGGGGAACCGGTGATCCCACCGATCCGGCCGGTGAGGACCACCGACTCGCCGGGAGGCTCGGGAAGACGCCGGGAGAGGCGGGGCACGGAGGGAGCGTCCGTCCCGACCGGGGCGGGCGTCCTGCGGCGCACGTCGACCGACACCACGCCGGGCACCGCGCGCGCGGCCTCCACCCGCTCGGGGGCCGGCGGCAGGCCGTCCGCCGAGAGGATCCGGCGCAGCCCGGCGTACCCGGCGGGGCTGCGGCGCACTCCGGGGTCGGGACGGCCCAGGACGCCCGCCAGGGTCAGGGCGTGGATGTCGTGGCCGGTGGCGGCGGCCAGGAATTCGGGGAAGGGATCCGCACCGGGGTCGGCGTCGGCCTCCAGGAGAAGCGGTCCCCGCCGGGTGAGCACCATCTCGACCCGGGCGTGGCCGTGACGGTGGCCCGCGGCGGTGAGGGTGGTCTCCGCCAGTCGCTGCACCCGGGCCTGTTCCCGGCGGCCGAGATCGACCGGCAGGTCCCAGCCCCGGGCGGAACCGGTGAGGACGAACGTCCCCGGCCCGGGGGAGGCCGGGGACGGGCTCTGTGCCGGGCGAACCCGGCGGCTGACCGCCAGCACGGTGTGTCGTCCGTCCCGGGAGTGGACGTCGACCCGCAGCTCGGGGCCCTCCAGGTACTCCTCCACGATCAGTGCGGGCTCCGGTGCCGACCGCCGGGAGAACACGTCCGCATCCGCCGCCGAACGCAGCAGATGGACATCCGTGCCACCGGAGCCGGTGCGCGGTTTGACCACGCAAGGGAAGCCGACCCGCTCGGCGGTCGGCACCAGAGCCGCGACCCGGTCGCACCGCTCGAACCGCACGGGGGAAGCGGTCGAACGGTTGACCCGGTCCCGGAGCGCGGCCTTGTCCGTCAGATAGGCGACGGCCGCGTGTGGATTGCCGGGGAGACCCAGGGACTCGTTGGCCCGGGCCGCCGCCAGGGACCCGACCGCGGTGAAACCGAGGACGGAGGCCCGGGGACGACGATCCGACGAGCGTGTGGGGGGGTCGGCGAAGTGGTGGATCGCCTCCAGCAGGGAGGGGTGGTCCGACCAGTCGACGTCGACGCGCTCATCGGCCATCAGGCACGCCTGCCGTACCTCGGGCGAGGCGGAGGGAGAGGCCAGCGCCAGACAGCGGGCTCCCACCTTCCGTGCCGCGCGGACGGCCGCCGGAGCGGGATCGAGCAGGATCGCGATGGGGGTACCGGAGCTCAACGCCGCCTCCTTTCGGTCGGCCGTACGGGTCATGGCGTGAAGACGACACCCGGTGGGGCGAGCCCGACGCGACCGGTGGGGGACGTCCGGTCGTGCCCACCCCGGTGGGACCTCACTCCCAGATGGTGCTCAGCGGGGACGAGGATTCCCAGATGGTGCTGGGCGTGGCATGGGCGGCTCCGGCGCCCAGCACCGAAACCAGCAGAGCCGTGACGGCGGCGAACGCGATCCTCTTCACGGTTTTCACTCCTATCTCCACAGGCCCTGATCGGGGTGGCATGCTGTTGCCGTCGATACTCACGGGCAATGATGGTGAAGTCGAGCCGGCCACGGTGGCGTCATGTTGCCTGGCGACTTGACGCCAGGGGACGGCTGTCGTCGTACGAGGAAAGAAAAGCGTGCTGGAACCCAGCGAAATAGGCGCGGCGGCAACCCGCATATACCGACTCCGGGTGATCCACCCCACGGAATCCGTGGAGCAGATCGCGGCCCGGGCCGGGGTGCCGACCGAAGAGGCCGCCAAGGCCGAGGAACAACTCGCCGACCTGGGGTTGTTGCGTCCGTCGCCGGGAGGCGGCTGGGTGGCGATCAGCCCGGAGAGCGCGGCGGACGAGCTGCTCGCCCCGCTCGAGCAGGACATCCTGCAACGGCGGATCACCATGGCCGCGACCAGGGCCCGCCTGCACGCCCTGAGCGGCGACTACCTCGAGGCCCGCAGTCTGCGCTCGGCCAAGACCAACATCGAGGTGATCAAGGGCATCGACAGCATCCGGGCCGTCATCGACGATCTGGCACGCACCTGTTCGAGTTCCCTGGACACCCTCGCGCCGGGTGGGGGTCAGGGCGAACAGGCCATCCGCTCCGCCGTGCCGCTGGACCTGGAGATCCTGGCCCGGGGCGTGGAGATGCGCACGATCTTCCAGCACAGCGCCCGACGGCACCTGCCCACCGCCCAGTTCGTGGCCCGGATCACGGCGGCCGGCGCCCAGGTGCGCAGCAGCAGCACGCTGCCCTCCCGGGTGCAGATCTACGACCGGGTGTGCGCGGTGCTGCCCATCGATCCGGAGAACACCGGCGCGGGGGTGGCGTTGGTCCGCGACCCGGCCGTACTCGGTTTCGTGCGGCGGCTCTTCGAGTACTACTGGGAACGGTCGGTGAACTTCTCCGAGGTGGACCGGGTCGCCGGACCGGCGCCGACCGGTCTGGAGCGGGATGTCCTGTTGCTCATGGCCACCGGCAAGAAGAACCAGGTGATCGCGCACCAACTGGGCATGTCGGACCGCTCGGTGAGCCGCATCGTGTCGGTGCTGATGGAACGCCTGGACGCGGACAGCCGCTTCCAGGCGGGGGTCAAGGCCGTACAGAACGGCTGGCTCACATGAGGACCCGGTCGGGTCCCCGCACGAGCCGCCGTGTGCCGGGGCGGCGATGAATCATCCCAGCGGACTGCCGGAGGACACCCTGCGGGTGTACCGGCTTCGGGTCTCCCACCCCACGGACTCCACGGCGGGACTGGCCCGACGGTCCGGCCTGCCCCGCGAGGCGGTGGCCCGCGCGGAGGGCGAACTCTCCGCACTGGGCCTGCTGCGCCCCTCCCCGGCCGGTGGCTGGGTGGCGGTGGCGCCGGAGAGCGCGGCCGAGGAGTTGCTGGCCGCGGAGGAACAGGAGATCCTGCGGCTGCAGATCACGGTCGCGGCGACCCGGGCCAGGCTGCACTCCCTGTCCGGACACTTCCTCGAGGCGCGGAGTCTGCGCACCGTGCCCGGTGACATCGAGACCGTGGAGGGGCTGGAGAACGTCCGCGCCGTTCTCGCCGATCTGGCGCGCGGCTGCCGGCGGTCGCTGGACAGCATGCAGTCCGGTCGTCGGGTGTCGGAGGAGGCCATTCGGGCCTCGCTCCCGTTGGACCTGGCCCAGTTGGAGCGCGGGACCACCATCCGCACCCTGCTGCCGCGCAGCGCCCGGGCGGACCGGGCCGCCGTGCAGTACGCGACCCGGATCCGGGAGGCGGGGGCACAGGTGCGGTGCGCGGGGGTGCTGCCGAGTCGGATGCTGATCTACGACGGGACGGGAGCGGTACTGCCGATCGACGTCGATGACACCGCCCGGGGCGCGGTGGTGGTCCGCGACCAGGCCCTCATGGCCTTCCTGCGCCGGCTCTTCGACCACTTCTGGGAGCACTCCGAGGACTTCCTCGATCCGGGCGGCGCGCCGGGCGACGCCGCTCCCCGGGGGCCGGCCCGGGACGTGCTGCTGCTGCTCGCGACGGGCCGCACCAACGAGGAGATCGCCGAACGGCTGGGGACCTCCCCGCGCACCGTGGTCCGCACGGTCACCGAACTGATGGAACGGCTGGGTGCCGACAGCCGCTTCCAGGCGGGGGTCCTGGCCGCCGAGCGCGGCTGGCTCGACGCCCCCGACCCGGAGGACACGCCCCGGGCCGCGGAGGAGGATCCGGAGGAGACCCGCTAGTGCCGCGCCGCCGGGGTTCACCCGTCAAGGAGCGGCGTCCTTCGCGGCGCCGGGAGCCGCCGGGGCGTCCGTGACCCGTGCCGTGGCGGGTTGACGCCGGCACGCCACGGCACGGGTCACCGACGTCCCGGCCCGCCCCCCGTGTGCCGGGGGGCCGTCCGGCGGGGGCGTCGGGTGGGGACTACGCTCGTGCGCCATGAACGATCGCCGGGACGCGCCCCGGGACGCCCGCCGGGGCGACGGGTTCCGGGCCGGGCTGCGCTTCCTCGCCCGGGGACAGCGCTGGGTGCTGCGCCACCCCCGTACGTACGCGCGGTGCCTGCTGCCCGCCCTGGTCGTCTTCCTGGTCTACGCGGCGGCACTGGTCCTCCTCGTCCTCCGTCTCGACGACCTGGCGGTGTTGATCACCCCGTTCGCCGACGACTGGGAGACCGGCGGACGGACGGCGGTCCGGTTCGCCGCCGGGGTGGCCCTGCTGGGTGCCGGGATCCTGCTGGCCGTGGTCACCTTCACCACCGTCACCCTGCTGGTCGGTGACCCGCTCTACGACGCGCTCTCCCAACAGGTGGAGGAGGAGGAAGCCACCGGGACCGGAACCGCGGTTCCCGAGGGGCCGGAGCGACCGCTGTGGCGGGAGTTGGCGGTCTCGCTCGGGGAGAGCCTGGGCACGCTGTGGCGAACCCTGCTGCTCGCGGTCCCGGTCTTCCTGGTCGGCCTGGTGCCGTTCGCCGGGCAGGTGTTCGGGTTCGTCCTGGGCACCGCGGTGGCGGGTTGGTTCCTCACCTCCGAACTGGCCGCCTACGCCCTCCAGCGGCGGGGACTGGAACTGCGGGAGCGTCTGCGGCTGGTCTCGGGAAGGCGCCGGACGGCGTTGGGCTTCGGGATGCCCCTGGTGCTGCTCTTCCTCGTCCCGGGCGGGGCCGTACTGCTGATGCCCGGCGCGGTGGCGGGGGCGACGCTGCTGGCGCGCGACCTCGCCCCGGCGACGCCGGTCCCTCCGGCGGGCACGGCGGACGCCGGCGGCACCGACCGGCCGATGTGACCGTCCGTCAGCCGTCACCCCCGGCACGCCGGGTCCCGGGGCCGGCCGGCACCCCGCGGGTCAGCACCTCGCGGTCGGGCTCCGGCAACCATCCACCGGCCGGCGGGGTGCTCGCGGCCCGGGCCGGGGGTTGCGCGCCGGCCGGGCTCGCGTTCGGCCTGCTGCGCCCCACCGGCCGGCGGGGCGCCGGTTCGCCCTGTGCGTGGCGGCGATGGCCGTGCTGATGACGCTGCCGGCGATCGCCGCCGGGGCGGGCGGTCTGCTCGTCCCGGCACCCGTGCTGTTGGTGGCGGGCATGGCCACCGCTCCGACCATGGTCTCCGGGATGACCCTGGTGCAGGGGGCCACCCCGGGCGACCGGCTCAACGAGGGCATGGCCCTGGCCGTGACGGCCCTGCTCGGCGGGTTGGCCCTCGGCGCGGCCGGCGGCGGCTGGATGGTCGAACGAGTCGGTGCCGAGGGCACGGGATACCTCGTCCCGGCGGCGGCCGCGGTGTGTGCCGCGCTGGTGGCCGTCCCGGCGTTCGCACGCCCCACCGTCCGCGCGGCGGGTTCCTGACCGGATACCCCGGCCGGCGGTGATCGCCGCCGGCCGGGGACCGGGCGGGGTATCCGGTCACGGTGTCGGGGCCGGACGGGCCCGGTCCGGTCAGCCGGCGGCGGCGACCACGGCGCGCAGGAACCTTGCCGCCACCGGCCCGGCGTGCGAACCGCCCGAGCCGCCGTCCTCCAGCAGCACCGCGAAGGCCAGGTCCTCCTCACCGAGGAAGCCGATCATCCAGGCATGGGTGGAGAGTTCGCCGTTCTCGCCCGTGGCGAACTCGGCGGTGCCGGTCTTGGCGTGCGGCTCGCCCGGCACGTCCCGCAGCGCGGAGGCGGTGCCCTCGGTGACCGTGGCCCGCATCATCCTCCGCAGTTCCTCGACGGTGGAGTCGGCGAGGCGGGTCGGCGGCTCCCACACCTCCCCGCTCTCCCCGGGGACCAGCACCGGCTGGTGGAACTCCCCCGCCGCCACGGTGGCGGCGACCGCGGCCATGCCCAGCGGGCTCGTCTCCACCCGGGCCTGACCGATCAGTGAGGCGGCGAGGTCGCTCTCCCCGTCCGCGACCGGCACGCTGCCGTCGAACGTGGTCAGCCCGGCCTCCCACTCGCCCCCGACGCCGAAGGCCAGGGCCGTCTCCCGGAGGGTCTCCGGCTCGAACCGGTCGCGGTTGCCGATGAACGCGGTGTTGCAGGAGGCAGTGAACGCCTCGTGCAGCGTGGTGTCCGGGCCGAGTTCGAACTCGTCCTGGTTGTGGAAGCGGTAGCCGCGGACCACCTCCTCCTTCGGGCAGCCCAGCACGTCCTCGGCCGTGAGGCCGGCCTCCAGCAGGGCGGCGGCGGTGATCACCTTGAAGCCGGAACCGGGGGCGTAACGCCCCTCGGCCGACCGGGCGAAGTCCAACGGCTGGTCCGCCAGGGCCAGCACCTCGCCGGTGGAGGGGCGCAGTGCGGCTATCGAGCCCTTCTGTTCCTGCCCGGCCAACGCCTCCTCGGCCGCCTCCTGCAGGACCGGGTCGATGGTGGTCTCCAACGGTTCGCCGTCGATGCCACCCTCGCCCTCGGCCAGGGTCTCCACCGCGCTCGCGGACTGCCGTTCGGCGATCACCACCGAGGTGAGCGGGACGCCGGAGAGCCGCTCGTCCCAGCGTGCCTGGAGGCCCGAGGTGCCCTCGCCGGTCTCGGGGTCCACCCCGCCGACCACCGAGCGGGCGGCGTACGCCAGGGGACGGGAGGACTGGTCGAACCGGAGGCCCAGCACGGCGTGGAGTTCGTCACGGTGTTCCTCGTACAGCTCGTCGCGGATGGTGACCACGTGGACCGCCCGGTCCGGATCGGCCTGCTCCACCCGCTCGGCGAGCGCCTCGGTGTCCACACCCACGTCCAGGGCGTCGATGGCGGCCCACGCCTCCTCGGGATCGGTGAGCACGGCGGGCCAGACGCTGATCGACCACACCTGTCCGCTGCCCGCCAACTCGCTGCCGTCGGCGGCCAGGACGGACGCGCGCTCCGGCTTGTCGGTGGTGCGCATCAGGGTCTGTTCGTCCGCCAGGTCGGGGTGGATGAGGGAGGGTTCCCAATGCACCAACCAGCCGGTGTCGGTGGGGTCCTCCTCCGGGGCGGGGACCAGTGTGATGCTCGAGTCCACCGTCCACTCGGGCAGGCCCTCACCGAGGTCGTAGACGACGGTGTAGGGGACGGCGACGGCTCCGGTGGGGGCGTCCGCCGCCGCCTCCCCGGGCTCCCCGACCGAGACGGTCTCCCGTCCCTCGGGGGAGAGGTTGCGATTCACCGACTCCAACAGCGAGGCCGCCGCCTCGGGGTCGTCGGTGAGTTCGGCGGCCGGCTCCACCTCGTCGTCCAGGGGCCAGGCCCGCAGGAACTCCTCCGCCAGCTCGGCCGCCCCGTCGGTGGGGGTGTCGTCGTCACCGCGTACCAGGAGGAGGACCACCGCCCCCACCACCAAGGCCATCAGGGCGATGGCCGGGATCATCACCTTGCCGCGCACTGCTTTCCCCGCTCCCCGGGAGCCGCCTGCGCCCCCAGCGCTCGACACCTGCCCCCACACCCTACACATGGCCGATGGGCCCGTTCGGGGCCTCGAGAACCCCCCGGGGTGCCGTCGGGGAGGGGAAAACGGAATCGGGAATTCCCCCACCGCAAATTTTCCTTTCGCCACCCCGCGAAACGCAGTTCGATTATCTGACGGCCGGGAGGTGGGGGGCCATGCGGCACACTGTCCCTGCCCACGGAGACGAGGAGAACCAGATGGGACAACCGGTCACCACCGTCCGCCGAATGCGACTCGGCATGGAACTGCGTCGCATGCGGGAGAACGCTCGGGTCTCCCAGAACGCGGCGGCCACCGCCATCGATGGGAGCGATACGAAAATCAGCCGGGTCGAGGCGGGCAGGACGAGCCTGACCCGACTGGAACTCGACGCCCTGCTGGACCTGTACGGAATCACCGATCGGGAGTTCCGCACCGGACTGCTGGAGCTCAACCACACCGCCAGGCAACGGGGCTGGTGGCAACAACGTCGTGATGTCATGGCCCCCAAGCTCCAGGAGCTGATCGAACTCGAATCGACGGCCAGTCGGATCTTCGAGTACGAGGCCATCGTGATCCCCGGCCTGTTCCAGACCCGGGAGTACGCGCACGCCGTCATCTCCGGGTTCCCGACACCGCCCGACCTGTCCCTGGAGGAGGCCGTGCGCATCCGACTGGATCGACAGAGTCTGCTGCGGGAGCCCGACGCCCCCCGGTTCGTCTGCGTGCTGGACGAGGCGGTGCTGCACCGCAGGATCGGCAACCCGGTTGTAATGTCGGGTCAGTTGAGGAATCTGATCGAGATGGGCCGACTCCCCCGGGTGTCCATTCGCGTGATGCCCTACTCCTCGGGCGCGCACGCCGGCACGGACGGCAGCTTCCGCTTGTTCGGATACTCCTCCCCCGTCGATATGGATATCGTCTTTCTCGAACAGAAACAGAGTAGGATTTTCCTCGAGGATGAGGCGGACCTGACGCCCTACCGGGTCGCGGCCGAGCAATTGTGCGAGCGTGCGCTCTCCCCCGAGGATTCCGCTCGCCTCATCACGGCCCTCGCGGCCGAGTTCGACGAGAGCAACGAGTTCGACGAGAGCCGGCAGGAGTGAACCCATGCGACACGGCCTTCCCACCCACCGGTGGCGGAGTTCCAGCCGTTCCAGCGCGGAAAGCGGTAACTGTGTGGAGATTCAGATCACGGACGACGCGCTGATAGCCGTCGGCGACAGCAAGGCCCGCGACCGCGGGGCCCTGCTCTTCCCATCGGCCGCCTGGACGGCCTTCGTCACCGGGGCCGGAGGCCCCGCCCCCGTCGCTGTCTCTTATACACTTCTG
>NZ_VKHT01000930.1 GCF_014141535.1 Streptomyces alkaliphilus
GACCCCAACGGTCCCGGCCCCCGAGCGGCCCGGCCGCGACCAAGGAGAGCAGACACGTGAGCACTGCCGGCCCCGACGTCCCCGGGTCGGGGGAGCCGACCCCGCCGACCGGTGACCTTCCCCTCGTTCCCGCGACGTCCCCCGGTGGGGGGTGCGGTGACGGCTGCGGCTGCGCCGCCGACGCGGACACCCCGCCCGGGGAGGGGGACGTGATGGAGTGCGGGCTCGACCCCGACCTGATCCGGCTGCTGGAGGCCGCCGGGCTGAACCCGCTGGAGGTGGAGGACGTCGCGCACCTGGCCGTCGAGGAGGACCTCGACGGCGGGGTGGACGTCACCACCGTCGCCACCGTGCCCGCCGACGCCGTCGCCACCGCCGACTTCGTCGCCCGCGCCCCCGGCACCGTCGCCGGCCTGCGGATCGCCGAGGCGGTCCTGTCGGTGGTCTGCGAGGAGGAGTTCGAGGTCGAGCGACACCGGGAGGACGGCGACCGGGTGGAACCCGGCGACGTGCTGCTCTCGGCCACCGCCCGCACCCGCGACCTGCTCACCGCCGAGCGCTCCGCGCTGAACCTGCTGGGCCGCCTGTCGGGGATCGCCACCGCCACCCGCGCCTGGGCCGACGTGCTGGAGGGCACCGGCGCCCGGGTCCGCGACACCCGCAAGACCACTCCGGGCCTGCGCGCCCTGGAGAAGTACGCGGTGCGCTGCGGCGGCGGCCTGAATCACCGGATGTCGCTCTCCGACGCGGTGCTGGTCAAGGACAACCACGTGGTCGCCGCCGGGGGCGTCGCCGAGGCGTTCGCCGCCGTGCGCGCCGCGCTGGAGGAGATGGGCGGGTCAAACCTGCCGGTCGAGGTCGAGGTGGACCGCCTCGACCAGATCGAGCCGGTGCTCGCGGCCGGTGCCGAACTCCTGCTGTTGGACAACTTCACCCCGGAGGAGACCCGTCGGGCGGTGGAGTTGGTCGCCGGCCGCGCGGCCCTGGAGTCCTCCGGCGGCCTGGACCTCGCCGGTGCCCGCGCCTACGCGGAGGCCGGCGTGGACTACCTGGCTGTGGGTGCCCTCACCCACTCCTCCCCGGTCCTGGACATCGGCCTGGACCTGCGGGCGGCGGAGGGGGACGCCTGATGCTGCTCACCATCGACGTCGGCAACACGCACACCGTCCTCGGCCTCTTCGACGGCGAGGACATCGTGGAGCACTGGCGGATCTCCACCGACGCCCGCCGCACCGCCGACGAGCTGGCGGTGCTGCTCCAGGGTCTGATGGGCATGCACCCGCTGCTCGGCGAGGAGCTGGGGGACAGCGTGGACGGCATCGCCGTCTGCTCCACCGTCCCCTCCGTCCTGCACGAGCTGCGCGAGGTCACCCGCCGCTACTACGGCGACATCCCGGCCGTGCTGGTGGAGCCCGGGGTGAAGACGGGGGTGCCGGTGATCACCGACAACCCCAAGGAGGTCGGCGCCGACCGCATCGTCAACGCCGTCGCCGCGATCGAACTGTACGGCGGACCGTGCATCGTCGTGGACTTCGGCACCGCCACCACCTTCGACGCGGTCACCGCACGCGGCGAGTACGCGGGTGGGGCGATCGCACCGGGCATCGAGATCTCGGTGGAGGCGCTGGGCCTGCGCGGCGCGCAACTGCGCAAGGTGGAGCTGGCCCGACCGCGCCAGGTGATCGGGAAGAACACCGTGGAGTCGATGCAGGCCGGCATCCTGTTCGGCTTCGCGGGGCAGGTGGACGGCGTGGTGGAGCGGATGGCCCGCGAGCTGTCGCCGCAGGACCCGGAGGCGGTGACGGTCATCGCGACGGGCGGGCTGGCCCCGCTGGTGCTGCGGGAGGCGACGGTGCTGGACGAGCACGAGCCGTGGCTGACGCTCATCGGACTGCGCCTGGTGTACGAGCGCAACGCCGCCCGCTTCTGAGCCCCGCCGGACCGGGGGATCCCGGGGCCATCCGGGTGCCCGCC
>NZ_VKHT01000931.1 GCF_014141535.1 Streptomyces alkaliphilus
CGGCACCGGAGCCCGGTGCCGGTACCCCGTGAGAGGACGGAGGGGGCACCGGCGGGTCGGGGGCCGGATCAGGGCATCAGCACCTCGTCGATCAGGTAGACCGTGGCGTTCTCGGTCTGTACATCGCCGCAGACCACGTTGGCGCCGTTGACGGTGTACTCCTCGTCGGAACCGGAGACGGTGACCTCCTCGCCCTGGAGGGTCTCGTAGTCGGCGTCCTCCAGGTCCTCCGGCGACAGGCGCTCGCCCACCACGTGGTAGGTGAGCACCTCGGTCAGCTGGTCCCGGTCGGCGAGCAGGGCGTTGAGGTCCTCCTCCGGGATGGCGTCGAAGGCATCGTTGGTCGGGGCGAAGACGGTGAGGGCCTCGGCGCTGTTCAGCGTGTCGACCAGGCCGGCCTCGGTCAACGCGGTGACCAGGGTGGAGAGCTCGGGGTTGTTGGACGCGGCGGTGGCCACCGGCTCCTCGGCCATCCCCTCGAAGCTTCCGGGACCCTCCTCCGGGACGGCGGCACAACCGGGGCCGAACGGTGCGGCGGCGCCGGCCATGCCCTCGTCCATGCCGGCCCCGGTGTCCTCCTCGGCGCCCTCGTCCATGGTGTCGGCGGTGTCGGCGCCGGTCTCCTCCTGCGCGGTGTCGTTCGTGTCGGCCGCGTCGTCGCTGCCGCAGGCGGCCAGGGACAGCGGAAGCATCGCGGCGGTGACGACGGCGATGGCGGTGCGACGCATGCGGGTGTTCATGGGAAACGAGCTCCTGGAATCGGGGGACCCGAGCGGGCCCCGAGGGGGTTGTCGTGACGGAAGGTCCGAACGTGATGTATCGGCGGAACCAGTACCTACCAGTGTTTCCACTGTGATTGCTGCATTTTCGGACCCATCGGATGTGTCGACATCTTTCGGTGTAATCACGTCGAAGCGTGATGATCCAAAGCGGTCGAAAGAAGCCGAAGGTGATCGAATGCGGAAGGGTCGGGAGCCGGGATCGGCCCGGCTCCACGGGGCGGGGATCACTCCACGGTGATCACCACCGAATGCCGGCCGGTGGCGCCGTCGGGGGAGATCCCGACGCGCTCCGCGGTCTGGGTCTCCCCGGTGCCGTCGGTGGTCCGCACCTCCAGGCGGCGGGAGCCCGGTTCGAGACGCAGGCCCAGGTACCACTGGCGCCAGGTGTCGGGGTGCGGCGCCTCGGCCGTCCGGGCCTCCTCCCAGGGACCGTCGTCCACCCGTACCTCGACCCGTTCGATGCCCCGCCCCTGAGCCCAGGCGACCCCGGCGACGGTGACCGTTCCCGCCTCCACCCGCGCGAACGGGCGCGGGGTGTCGATTCGGGACTGCGTCTTGATCGGTGCCTCGGCCGCCCACCGCCGGCGCACCCAGTAGGCGTCGACCTCGGCGAAGGTGGTCAACTCCAGCTCCTCGAGCCACTTGCAGGCCGAGACGTAGCCGTACAGCCCCGGAACCACCATCCGGACCGGGAAACCGTGCCGGAAGGGCAACGGCTCGCCGTTCATGCCCACCGCCAACAGGGCCTCCCGACCGTCCAGGACCGCCTCCACCGGGGTGCCGATGGTCATGCCGTCCACGGAACGCGAGATCAACTGGTCGGCGGGCCCGCCCCCGGAGGGGGCCCGGACACCCGCCTCCCGCAGCAGATCGGCCAACCGCACCCCGAGCCAACGGGCGTTACCGGCGTAGCGGCCTCCGACCTCGTTGGACACGCAGGTCAGGGTGATGTCCCGTTCCACCAGCTCGCGCCGGAGCAGATCGCGGTAGCCCAGCGTCATCTCCCGTTCCACCCCGAGGCCGTGCAGCCGCAACCGCCAGGCCGTCGCGTCCACCCGGGGCACCGTCAGAGCGGTGTCCACGCGGTAGAAATCGCGGTTGGGGGTGGTGAAGGGGGTGATCCCCTCCACCGGCGGGTCGACCCCCGCCGGCAGGGGACCCGCCGGCACATCCGGGGTGGGGCTGTCTCT
>NZ_VKHT01000932.1 GCF_014141535.1 Streptomyces alkaliphilus
CCGCCGCCCCCTTCTACCGGGCCACCCCCGTCGAGCCCGGACGCGTCGTGCGCCGCCGGGTCATCCGCAGCCGGGGTCGGCGCGTCCTGGGCGTGGAGGACGATCTGATGCGCCCGGGTCTGCGGGCCCTGCTCGACGGCGAGGAACTGCCCGTGGTCGGCGACGGCGCGCTGATGGCCGCGCTCGGCCGCGCCCGGGGCCCCCGGATGCGGGACATCGTCGCCTCCATCCAGGCCGAGCAGGACGAGGTCATCCGCGCCCCCGCCGCCTCCGTCGTGGAGGTCACCGGCGGACCCGGCACCGGCAAGACCGCGGTGGCACTGCACCGCGCCGCCTACCTCCTCTACCGGGACCGCCGCCGCTACGCCGGGGGCATCCTGATCGTCAGCCCCACCCCGCTGCTCGTCGCCTACACCGAGGGCGTGCTGCCCTCCCTCGGCGAGGAGGGGCAGGTCGTCATCCGCGCCCTGGGCTCCCTGGTGGACGGGGCGGGGGCCACGGCCCACGACGAACAACCGGTCGCCGTGGTGAAGGGATCGGCCCGAATGGCCCGGGTCCTCACCCGGGCCGCGCGCGGCGCGCTGGAGGCCGACAAACGCCCCGACCGTCTGCGGGTGGTGGCCTTCGGCGGGCGGATCGAGCTGGGCCCCGACGAACTGGCCGCCGTGCGCTCCGCCGCCCTCTCCGGCACCGCCCCGGTCAACCTCCTGCTGCCGCGGGCCCGCCGGCTGCTGCTGGAGGCGCTGTGGGAGAAGACCGGGGCCGCCCGCCGGCACGCCGACGACCCCGCCCTCGCCGCCGAGGCCCGGGACGGGTTCTTCGAGGACGTCTCGGAGGAGACCGACTTCATCGAGTTCCTCGCCGAGTGGTGGCCCGAGCTGACCCCGCTGGACGTGCTGCGGGCGATGGCCGACGAGCGGCGGCTGGCCGACTGGTCGCGCCGCATCCTGCGCCCCGGCGAGACCCGCCGGGTGGCGCGCTCCCTGGCCCGGGTCACCCCCGACGGCGGCGGGCTGTCGGTGCACGACGTGGCACTGCTGGACGAGTTGCGCACCCTCCTGGGCACCCCGCCGCGCCCCCGCCGGAGGACCGAGGAGGAGATGCTCGCCGAACTGGGCGTGCAGGAGGTCACCACCTTCGCCGACCGCACCGCCCGCCGCCGCGACCGGGAGGCCGAGGCGGAGGAGCGTGAGCGCGCCGGCTACGCCCACGTGATCGTCGACGAGGCCCAGGACCTCACCCCCATGCAGTGGCGGATGGTCGGCCGGCGCGGTCGGCAGGCCACCTGGACCGTGGTCGGGGACCCGGCGCAGAGCTCGTGGACCGAGCCGGAGGAGGCCGAGCGGGAGCGGGACGCGGCGCTGGGCAAGCGGCCCCGCCGGCGCTTCGAGCTGACCGTCAACTACCGCAACCCCGCCGAGATCGCCCGGGTGGCGGACGGGGTGCTGCGGCTGGCGATGCCCGGGGCCGAGCCGCCCCGCGCGGTCCGTTCGACGGGGGTCGAGCCGAGGTTCGTCGTGGTGCCCGCCGGCGCCGGCGGTTCCGGCGGTGGACGCCGGGGAAGGTCCGGCGCAGACGGCGACGGGGGTACGGCGGAGACGGTCCGCGCCGAGGCCCGCCGGCTGCTGGCGGAGGTCGAGGGCACGGTCGGGGTGATCACCGCCATGGGACGCCGGGAGGAGACCCGGCGCCTGCTGGCGGGGATGGACGAGCGGCTGCTGGTGCTCGGCAGCCTGGACGCCAAGGGGCTGGAGTACGACGCCACGCTGTTGCTCTCACCGGCCCGGATCGCCGACGAGACCCCGGCCGGCCTGCGGGTGCTCTACGTGGACCTCACCCGCGCCACCCAGCGGCTCACCGTGGTCTCCTGGCCGGAGGACCGTCCCGACGCCGCCGGTGTGCCGGACCTGCTGCGTTGAGATCAACCGAGATCAACAGAGACCGGAGGAGGGGCCCGGGGGCTCGGAGG
>NZ_VKHT01000933.1 GCF_014141535.1 Streptomyces alkaliphilus
CACCCCCACCGATCGAACCCGCTCGGGCCGCCGGCACGCGGCTCGTCCCCCCCAACCGAGCCCCATCCACAAGGAGTACACAAGTGCCGTCGGTCATCGTGGGACGCACGGGTCCCTTTACCGGTCAGAGCGTCATCCTGGGCGACGCTCCGCTGACATTCGGCCGCAAGAGCGACAACGGCGTGGTGATCGTGAGCCCCAACGCCTCGCGCCTGCACGCCGAGATCGTCCGGGAGGACGCCGGCTTCGTCCTGTACGACCGCGACAGCCGCAACGGCACCTACGTCAACGACGAGCGCGTCACCCGACACGTGCTGCGGCCCAACGACCGCATCCGTATCGGTGACGAGACCTTCGTCTACGAGGCGCAGGACGTGATGGAGACGGTCGTCAACCTCTCCCAGCTCAAGCTCCCGCACCTGGATCGGGCCGCCGACCCCGGCACCCTGCGCGTCACCGTCTCCGGCGGCGGCCCGGTCGGACTCGCCTTCGCCCTGGCCCTGGAGGAGCGACTCGCCGGGCGCGTGCGGGTCACCGTGTACGACGCCCGGTGGCGCCGGGAGGGCTCGGCGGTCGTCTGGAAGGACCACCGGCACGGCAACGTCCGGCGCCAACAGGTCGTGACCATCCAGAGCCGCCAGTACCTGGCGCTGTCCGAGGAGGTCCGCTCCGCCCTGTTCGACGAGCCCGCGCACTTCTCGGAGATGTGGCCCGTCGGACCGGACTCCGTGGACGGCCGCCCACCGCGCAACATCCGCATCGCCCGCATCGAGGACCGGCTGCTGGACCTCGCCAACCGCCGCCCGGCCATCGAACTGGCCCCCCGGCGCTTCGACCCCGAGGAACAGCGGAACCGGATCAGCCGGGAACACGCCCTGGTCATCGCCGAGGGGGGCCGTTCACGCACCCGCGAGTACTACGCCGACCGTTTCGGCGCCGCCGACGCCTCCATCTACTCCCTCGACGGCGAGCACATCCGGGACATCGTGCTGGGCCTGCGCGTGAAGTCCTCGCTCCCGGACCCGATGAGCGTTCTGCTGACCGTGGCCCAGAACCGGTTCCTGCTCAACTCGCTGCGCGGCGAGGGCTTCCTGAACATGCGGCTCACCCGCGAGGAGGCCGAGGACGTGGTCGGCATCGACCCCGTCCGCAAGGTCTTCGAGGAGTGCATCGCCACCCGCCCCTGCGTCATGGCCCGGGGCGAGCACAACGAGTTCGTCTGCCCAACCCACGGCACCCTCTTCCTGCCGGCCCTCCTGCGCGGTTCGCCGCTGTGGAAGCGCATCCTGGAGGGCCTGAAGCTGTTCGGCGTGCCCGAGGAGGACCTGTCGGCGGTCACCTCCTTCCGCCTGGACATGGTGCAGCGCCCGCGCTTCACGGCCCACCTCGCCCGCCCCACCGCGACCACTCCCGGCACCTTCGGCTTCCTGCTGGGCGACGCGGCCAACGCCATCCACTTCTGGCCCGGCCGCGGCCTCAACAGCGGCCTGGCCTCGGCCACCTCGCTCGCCCGCTCGCTCGCTCGCGTATGGCGGGGACGGCCGCTGCGCGACGCGGACTTCATCCGCCACGAGGCGGCGATGTCGATGCTCCAGTACCGGCACAAGTCCCGCGCCTGGAACGCCATGGTGGCCACCGACGAGCAGGGCGTCACCCGCGCCATCAAGGACATCGTGGCCCGCAGCATGGAGCCCGGCGACACCCCGACGGCCCCAGAGTCCGACCTCGACGCCCTGATCGAGCGCATGGCCGCCATCCGCGAGCGACTGGCGCCCCGCCTGCCGGGCCTGCCGACCGACGAGGCCCTGCGCGCCCACCTCGCCCGCCTGGAACCCGGCACGCTGCGCACGCTGTGGGAGAGCGGCGCCTGGGACACCCTGATCGTCGGCGGCGAGGAGGCCGACATCGAGATGTTCTACCAGGACGAGGCCCCCGTCTTCGTGCCCCGGCCCGACGCCGGCCCCGAC
>NZ_VKHT01000934.1 GCF_014141535.1 Streptomyces alkaliphilus
GCCCCGGCCGGGGCGGCGGTCCTCACCGGCCTGCTCCTGACCCGCGATCGCCCCCGCGCCGGCGGCCCGTTGCCGCGTCACGTCATCGGTCTGCACGCCGACCTGTCGGGTCCGACCGCCGGGGAGGGACGGGCGCAGGAGAACGGCGCCCGGGTCGCCGTCGACGAACACAACACCCGCCCCGACCGTTCCTTCGACCTCGCCCTGCTCGTCCGCGACGACGGCGGGGACGGGGCGGGGGCGGCCGAGGTAGCCGGGCGATTCGCCGCCGACGGGTCCGTCGCGGCGGTGATCGGCCCCACCTCCGACGAGGCGGCCGAGGCCGCCGTGCCGGTGTACGACGAGGCCCGCCTTCCGGTGGTCGCCGTGTCGGTCGCCACCACCGCCGTCTCCTCCCGGGATCACGACACCTTCTTCCGACTCCGCTTCGACGAGGGCGGCCACGGTCGCGGGGTGATCGCCTACCTCACCCGGGTCGAGCCCTGTTCCCGGGTCGCCGTCATCGAGGACGGGGCCGCCTCGAACGCCATCCGCGGGATAACCGGCTCACTGCTCCACGCACCGCCCTCGAGGGGGTCCGTCACCGTTCACCCCGTCCGCGCGGACGTCGGGGACTTCGCCGTCGTCGTCGCCGCCGCGCTGGCCGAGGAGCCCGAGGCGGTGGTTCTCGCGGCGGATTCCCCGGAACGGGCCGCCCGGTTCGCGCGCGCCCTGCACGAGGCGGACTTCTCCGGCCCGCGCGTGACGACCGAGCCGGTGATGGGGTCCCCCGGATTTTCCACCGGGGCCGGGGAGGCGGCCGAGGGCTGGGTCTTCACCACCTCGTTCGTCGACCCGACGGCGCACCCCGGGGCCGAGGGGTTCGCGACGGCCTATCGGGAACGTTTCCACGCCGCCGGGGTACCGCCCCGCGCGGCGGAGGCGTACGACGCGTTGCGCTTCCTCGCCCGTGGGCTCGAGGGACCGGAGACCGCCGCCGAGGACCTGAGACACGTCCTGCGCCGGAGATTGTGGTCGGGAACCCACGAGGGCGTCACCCGAACCATCGCGTTCCACCGGGAGCACCGTTCGCTCCTGCCGGGATCCGGCCACTTCTTCCACGTGATGGAGAACGGCCGCCCACGGTACGGGGGCCCTCTCCCCGTCGGGGGGAACTGACACCGCCCCGCCGGGATCCCGCGTTCCACCGGCGGCCGGGCTCCTCGGGGTCTCCCCCTTCCCGGGCGTCGGCGCGGTCGGTCGCACCGGGCCGATATGGGTACGTCCCGAGCCTCCGCGGCGCCGGGAGGGCCCGGCCGGGTCGCCGGTGACGGGGCGTGGAAAAAGATGCTGATCGTCGCTCGGCCTTTCGGGTGAACGTGATTTCGTCTCTTGCGTGTCATCACCTGAGGTTGCCACCCTGTTGCTCTCAGTGCTGACCGTTCGGGTCGGAGCAGCTTCGGGAGGACCCGTGCCGGTGGGAGAGCAGCCCGCTTATCTCCGCGTCGCCGAGGACCTGCGCCGGCAGATCCGGGAGGGCGTCCTCGCGCCGCACACCCGGCTGCCCTCGCAGGCGGACATCCGGGCCGCCTACGGCGTCTCCGACACCGTGGCGCTGGAGGCGCGTCGGGTGCTCATGGCCGAGGGGTTGGTGGAGGGCCGCTCGGGGTCGGGCACCTACGTGCGGGAGCGTCCCGAGCCGCGTCGGGTGCACCGCAGCGCGCACCGCCCGGCGGGGGAGTGCTCGCCGTTCCGGCAGGAGCAGGCGGACGAACGGGTGCGCGGCGTGTGGGAGGCCCGCAGCGAGCGGGGGACGGCCGGGCCGGCGGTGGCGCGCAGGTTGGCGGTCGAGGCGGGGGACGCGGTGATGTGCACCCGCTACCTGTACCGGGTGGCGGACGGCCCGATGATGCTCTCCACCTCCTGGGAGCCGCTGCGGCTGACCGGCCGGACTCCCGTGGTGCTGCCGGAGGAGGGGCCCCTGGC
>NZ_VKHT01000935.1 GCF_014141535.1 Streptomyces alkaliphilus
CCCCCCGGCCCCCGCTCCGCCGGATCGGTGAACCGGGCGGCCTGGATGGCGTACATCTCCGCGTACCGACCGCCCCGGGCGAGGAGTTCGGCCGGGCTGCCGGACTCCACCACCGCCCCCTCGTGCAGCACGTGCACCAGGTCGGCGTCCCGCACCGACGCCATCCGGTGGGTGATCAGGACGACGGTCCGCCCCTCGTCGGCCAAGGCGCGGATGCGATCGAAGACCTCCTGCTCCGCCCGGGCGTCCAGGGCGGCGGTGGGTTCGTCCACGATCAGGACGGGCGCCTCGCGGTAGGCGGCCCGGGCGATGCCCAGCCGCTGCCACTGCCCGCCGGAGAGTTGGTGGCCGCGCTGGAAGACGCGGGAGAGCAGGGTGCCCCAGCGCTGCGGGAGCGACTCCAGGACCGAGGTCGCGCCCGCCTGCCCGGCGGCGCGATCCAGCCGGGCCTCGGTCATCGGCTCCTCCGCGCGACCGATGCCGACGTTCACCCGGGCCGTGAAAGGCCACCGGTAGAAGTCCTGGCCCACCACCGCGAAGCGGGAGAACAACTGCGCGCGATCGGCACGAGCGGTCTCCACCCCGCCGAACAGGATCCGGCCGGAGTCCGGCCGGTGGAGCCCGCAGATCAGCTTGACCAGGGTGGTCTTGCCCGAGCCGTTCTCCCCGACCAGGGCGGTGACCCGGCCGGCCGGGACGGTCAGCGAGACGTCCCGCAGGACGGGGGAGGGGCTCTCCGTGCCGGGGAAGGAGAAGGTGACGTGCTCCACCGCGATCCCCACCGCCCCCTCGGGCACGGGCTCGCCGCCCACCGGGATCTCGCGGCCGGTGGACTCGGTGACCACCCGGTGCAGGTCGTGCACGAAGAGGCTGTCCTCGTGCATGCTCGTCACCTGCGAGATCATCGAGTCCAGGGCCGAGGAGCCGGTGCGGATGGCGACCACCGCCGCGCCGGCGGCGGCCAGGGCCACCGCACCCGTCCACAGCAGCCCGGCGAGCACCGCGTAGGCGGCGACGGCGGTGAGGCCGGTGAGGACCGCGGCCATCAGTTGGGTGCCGGCCGCGATCCGGGCCAGCCGCGCCTGCTCCCCCTCGTACGCCCGGGACATCGCCCCGAAGTGGTGCAGCAGGAAGGGACCGATCCCGTGCACCCGCACCTCGGCCGCGGCGTCCTCCTCGATGATCAGTCGGGAGAGGGTGCTCGCGGCCCGGGTGTGCTGCACCCATTCGTGGTACGACCGGTACCGGCGGCGGGCGATGGTGAGGGTGGCCCAGGCGCCGGGCAGGGTCATCAGCAGCAGCATCGGCATGAGCACCGGGTGCAGCACGGCCAGCACGCCCGCCGCCGCGAGGAGCGAGATCAGCGCGGAGATCACCCGGGTCCCCTGACCGACCATCCGCCGGGCGGAGGCCGCCCCGAACTGTGCGGACTCCAGCAGCTTGTGGAAGGCGTGGTCCTCGATCGCGGCCAACTCCACGGCGAGGACCCGCCGCAGGTACCGCTCGCGGGCCAGCCGTTCCACCTTGGGTTGCAGGACGCCGTCGGCATGTGTGGTCAGGGCCCCGAGTACGGCCCCGGCCGAGGCCGCGCCCGCCACCAACAGGATCGCGGGGAGGGCGTCGCGCAGCCCGTCGGTGACCGTGGCGGGCGCGAGGATCGCCGTCAGCACCGCCTGGATGCCCAGCAGGGACACCGCCCGGGTGACGCCGCGCAGGCCCTCGGCGATCACCACCGTGCGGGTGGCGCCGGGGTCGGCCTCCCGGGCCAGGCGCGCGCACACCATCAGCATCCGGGGGAGTTGGACCAGGGTGCGGCGCAGCGTCAGTCCCATGACCGCCTCGTCGTGGCGGGACCACCCCATGTCGTATCGCAGTCGACCGCCGAACAGCAGCCGCTCGGACTCGGAGACGAACTCCTCGGACTCCCGCGTTCTTCCGGCCCCCTCGGCCCCCTCGGCCCTGTC
>NZ_VKHT01000936.1 GCF_014141535.1 Streptomyces alkaliphilus
GCCGCCCACCGCGCCCACGGGTTCCGACGGCGCGGCGCCGCCGCCCCCCGTCCGCTCCCGCCGGGGTCGCCACACCGCCTACTGGCTGCTGCTCCCCGCCGCACTGTGGCTGGCGCTCTTCTTCGTGGCGCCGCTGTTCTACCAGGCGTCGACCTCCTTGCAGACCGGCTCGCTGGAACGCGGCTACACCCTCACCTGGCACGTGGCCAACTACTCCGACGCGCTGTCCGCCTACGGAGGGCATTTCCTGCGCTCCTTCGGTTACGCGGCCGTGGCCACCGTGCTCTGTCTGACGATCGGCTACCCGATCGCCTACCTCATCGCCTTCCGCGCCGGTCGCTGGCGAGGGCTGCTGCTGGTCCTGGTCATCGCGCCGTTCTTCACCAGTTTCCTGATCCGCACCCTCGCCTGGAAGACGATCCTGTCCGACAGCGGCCCGGTGGTCTCCGCGCTCGGTTCGCTCGGCGTCCTCGACGTCACCTCCTGGATCGGCCTGACCTCCGGCGACCGGGTGCTGGCCACTCCGCTGGCCGTCATCTGCGGCCTGACCTACAACTTCCTGCCCTTCATGATCCTGCCGCTGTACGCCTCGTTGGAGCGCATCGACCCCGCGCTGCGGGAGGCGTCCCGGGACCTGTACGCGGGCGCCGCGACCACCTTCCGGAAAGTGGTCTTCCCGCTCTCGCTGCCCGGAGTGGTGGCCGGGACGCTGCTGACCTTCATCCCGGCCTCCGGCGACTACATCAACGCCCAACTCCTGGGATCGCCGAACGAGCAGATGGTCGGCAACGCCATCCAGAAACAGTTCCTCAACGTCCTGGACTACCCGACGGCCGCCGCCATGTCCTTCATCCTCATGGCACTCATCCTGATCATCGTCAGCGTGTACATGCGCCGCACCGGAACCGAGGAGTTGGTCTGATGGGCACCGCCCCCGCTCCGGCCGCGTCGGCCGGCTCGACCGAACCCACCCGAACCGACGGATCCGGCGGCCCCGGCGCCTCCTCCGGGGGCGCCCCGGCCCCGGCCCACCGGCCCCCTCCCGCTCCGGTGGCCTGGCTGCGCCGCAACGCCGTGGTCATCGTCGGTCTGATGGCGCTGGGCTACCTGTTGCTGCCCAACCTGGTCGTCCTGGCCTACTCCTTCAACGACCCGGCGGGCCGCTTCAACCACCAGTGGCAGTCCTTCTCCACCGAGGCGTGGACCAACCCCTGCGCCGTGCCGGAGATGTGCTCCGCGCTCGGACTGAGTCTGCGCATCGCCCTGCTCGCCACCCTGGTGGCCACCGCCTTCGGCACCCTGGCCGCCTTCGCCCTGGTCCGTTACCGCTTCAAGGGGCGGAATCTCGCCCAGTCCCTGATCTTCCTGCCGATGGCGATGCCGGAAGTGGTGATGGCCGCCTCGGTGGGGACGCTCTTCCTCAACATGCGGGTGGAGTTCGGGTTCACCACCATTCTCATCGCGCACATCATGTTCTGCCTCAGCTTCGTGATCGTGGCCGTGAAGGCGCGGGTGGCGAGCATGGATCCGAGGCTGGAGGAGGCCGCGCGCGACCTGTACGCCGGGCCGGTGCAGGCGTTCGTGCGGGTCACCCTGCCGATCGCGGCGCCGGGCATCGCGGCCGGCGCGATGCTCAGCTTCGCCCTGTCCTTCGACGACTTCATCATCACGCAGTTCAACGCCGGGCCATCCACGGTCACCTTCCCGATGTTCGTCTGGGGCGCCGCGCAGCGCGGGGTGCCGGTTCAGGTCAATGTGATCGGCAGCGCCATGTTCATCCTGGCCGTGGTGATCGTCCTGGCGGGGCAGATCCTCGGGCGGCGCCGGGCCGCCCGGGTCTGAACGGACCCCGGAGTCCGCCGATTTTTCGCATTACTGTCATATTTCGTGACTTTCTGTGCTGTTCTGTGCAGTTTTCGGCACCTCGGTGTCCCGATGACCCAACGTCCCGATGTCCCCGCCC
>NZ_VKHT01000937.1 GCF_014141535.1 Streptomyces alkaliphilus
GGGGGACACAGTGCGGGGGACCGCGGCGCGGGGAGGAATGCGCGCGGCGCCACAGGGCGCGGTGGGGGCGCGCCCGGGGCGGCCGGACCGGTGGACTCGGGCCGAACGGGTGCGGGGCGGTGCCGCGGCCCCCCTGCCCCGGTGGGTCCGGGGAGCCGCGGCACGTTCGGTGCGACTCACTCGGGGTCGCCGAAGAACCACTGCTCGGGGGCGGCGGGCGCCGGCGTGTTGAAGGTGGAGGCGTCCGGCAGCGGGCCACCGACGTTGTGCAGGCGGTTGCTGACGATGCCGTATCCGCTGGAGACGCGGACGGTGCCGATCACCCAGAACTGCTCGCGGGCGATGTCGAGGATCTCCCGGAAGAGGTCCTCCCGGCGCTGCTCGTCCGGCTCGGCGAGCATCTCGTCGTACAGCTCGATCTGGCGGCGGGGGATCTCCGGCGGTTCCTCGGTGTCGGCGTCCGCCCCCTGCCCGCGGGTGCGGTACCAGTTGGCCCAGTGGCGCGCCCAGTCGGACCCGGCGTTGACGGGGTGGGGGAGGTACCACAGGGGATGGGTGACCTCGTCGCCGCGTCCGCCGTCGCCGGTCCACACGCTCGCGTCGTGCCGGTTGTCACCGAGGCGGACCTCGAAGTTCTCCCGGGGCATGGGGTTGACCAGGGTGCGGATGCCGACGGCCTCCCAGTGCCGGGCGACCTGCTCCATGGCCTGGACCCAGATGGTGACCACGGCGTCCTCGGCCACGTCGACGGTGATGGTGATGGGCTGTCCGTCGGGGCGCAACCGCCATCCGTCGGAGTCCCGGGTGTCGTAGCCGAGGGAGTCGAGGATCCCGTTGGCCAGGTCCGGGTCGTACTCCAGGTACTGGGTGGCGAACTCCTCGTCCCGGAAGCGGGATTCGGGGGTGGGGGCGACCTGGTGGGGCTCGCCCTGGCGTTGCCAGACGGCGTTGATGAGCTCCTGCCGGTCGATGGCGTGCGAGAGGGCGACCCGGAAGTCCTTCTGTCGGTAGACCTCGCGTACCGCGTCGTCGGCGTGGTTGAGGTTGAGCGAGATGACCATCTCGGTGCTGTAGGTCGACTCGTACTCGATGAAGCGGTAGCCGCCGCGGTCCTGCGATTCGGCGAGGACCGGGCGGTTCTCCATCGAATTGAAGTGGCGGCTGTGGAAGTCGAAGTCGCCGTTCCGGGCCCGCAGCAGCATGGTCTCGGCCTCGGGGACGACGTCGTAGCGGACCTCGTCGACGTACGGCAACTGCGAGCCGTCGGGATCGGTCTTGAAGTAGTACGGGTTGCGCTCGAAGCGGGCGACGGTGCCGGTGTCCAGCGGGTCGACGCAGATCCATGCCTTGAGGCTGGGCAGGTCGGGGTTGGTCCACAGGACGCCCCAGTCGTTGCCCAGGTGGTTGAAGTGCTCCTGCCAGGTGTTGAAACCCGCTTCGCGGGCGCGGCGCTCGGCGTCCTCGGCGAAGTCGCCGTGGAACTGCTCGAGGTAGTGGCGGGGGTAGGCGACCAGGCGGTCGCCGTCCACCTGGCGGGCCATGTCGGAGAGGAAGAGGGCGTTGGAGCCGGAGAAGCGGACGATGAAGGTGTGATCGTCGACGATCTCCAACTCCATCGGGTCCTCGCCGCGGGCCAGGGTGGGCGGGTGGCCCTGGACGAGGTCGCGGTTGAGGACGACGTGTTCGTAACCGAAGAGCACGTCGGCGGTGGTCAGCGGTTCGCCGTCGGACCACCGGTGGCCGGCGCGCAGGGTGATGACGTACTCGGAGGCGTCGTCGTTGGGGGTGATGGACTCGGCGACGTTGGGGACCTGGCCGGTCCAGTCGCGGGTGAAGCGCATCAGCGGTTCGTAGCCGATGGTGCGGTGCAGCCAGGGGCCGTCGGCGCCACCGGTGACCGCCGAGCGCCAGGTGCCGCCGTAGGCGCCGATCCGGTCGGTGGGGGTGAGGACCAGGGGGTTGG
>NZ_VKHT01000938.1 GCF_014141535.1 Streptomyces alkaliphilus
GCTGTGGGAGGGGCTCACGGCCGACCATCCTCCCCCGTCCCCGGGGCGTGCGCCACGCCCGGGGCGGGACCGGTCCGCAGCCGCACGGTGAACACGGCCCCGGAACGGGCCGGGGCCTCCCCGTCCGGCGTCCCGGCGGCGGATTCCCCGGTCCTTCCGCCCCCGGTCCGGTCGGTGGCAGCGGCCCCCTCGCCGGGGGTGATCTCCACGGAACCCCCGTGGCGGTCGATGACCTGCCGCACCAGGGCCAGCCCCAGCCCGCGCCCGTGCGCGGCCTCCGTCGTCTTGGTGGACCAGCCGCGTCGGAACATCTCCTCCACCCGGTCCCCGTCCACGCCCGCGCCGGTGTCCGCGACCCGCACCAGCAGTTCCTCCCCACCGGGGCGCCCGTCCGGGAGGGGACGCCCCTCCCGGACGGTGGCGGTGACCGTGACCCGGCGGGGCGGGGGCGCCGCCAGGGCGGCGTCGATCGCGTTGTCCACGAGGTTGCCGACCAGCGTGACCAGGTCGCGCGGGGCGATGCCGCGCCGGGGGTCGGTCAGCTCGGCGTCCACCGCCGTGTCCTCGGTGATCACCAGCTCCACGCCCTTCTCGGCGGCCTGCGCGGCCTTGCCCAACAGGAGGGCGGCGAGGGCCGGCTCGGCCACCGACGCGGTCATGCGGTCGGCCAACTGCTGTGCGGCGGCCACCTCCACGGTGGCGAACTCCACCGCCCGCTCGGTCTGCCCCAACTCCACCATGGTGATCACGGTGTGCAGCCGGTTGGCGGACTCGTGCGCCTGGGCGCGCAGGGCGTCGGCGAAGCCGCGCGCGGAGTCCAGCTCGCCGGCCAGTTCCTCCAGCTCGGTGTGGTCGCGCAGGGTGATGACGGTGCCCAGCCGACGACCGTCCTTCTCGATCGGTTCGGCGTTGACCACCAGCACCCGCTCCCCGTACACGCACAGCCGGTCGGTGACACTCCCGCCGGCGGCGAGGAGTTCGTCCAGCGGCGCGCGCACGGGCAACTCCGCCGGTCGCCGGCCCTCCGCGTCGGCGGGCAGCCCGAGCAGCCCGCGGGCGGGGTCGTTCACCAGCACCAACCGGCCGGCCGGATCGACGATCAGCAGGCCCTCGCGCACGGCGCGCAGCACGGCGTCGTGGTGCTCGTACAGGCGCGTGATCTCCGCCGCGCCCAGCCCCAGCGTCTGACGGTCCAGGCGGCGGCTGACGGCGTAGCTGCCGGCGGCGCCGAGCAGCACGGCCGCGCCCGCCAACCACACCACCGGGGTCAACCGGCGCCGCAGCTCGCCGCCGATCCGGTCCTGGAGGATGCCGACCGAGACCAGGGCGATCACCTCGCCGTCGGGAGGGCCGTCGGCCCCGCCCCCGGGGTCGTCGTGGATCGGGACCACCGCCCGTACGGAGGTGCCGAGGGTGCCCTCGTACTGCTCGGTGACCACCTCGCCGCGTCGGGCGGGTTCGATGGTCCCCAGGAACCGCTCCCCGATCCGGTCGGGGTCGGGATGGGTGTACCGGATGCCGTCGGGGGTCATGAAGACGATGAAGTCGGTGCCGGTGGCCTCCCGCACCGCCCGGGCGGTGCGGCGCAGTTCCGCCGAGGGGTCGGGCTCCTTCAGCGCGGTGCGCGCCTCGGGGAGGCGGGACAGGCCCAGGGCCAGGGTCAGGGCACGTTGTTCGGCGTCGGCGCGACTGTCCCGCCGCACCTCCAGGGCGACCAGGGCGGTGCCGCTGCCCAGCAGCAGCAGGATGACGGCCAACTGGAGGAGAAGCAGCTGGCGGGCCAGGCTCAGCCGGGTGCGCATGGGGCGATTCTCGCAGTCGTGGCCGAAACCCGACCCCTTCGGGTGCCGGTCGATCGCCGGGGTCGACTCCCCCGTGGGGGAACCGGGGGAGCCGACCATCGGGCCGGGCCGGCCCCGCCCCCGGGGGCGGCACGGGCCGGCAGGCCGCCACCCGGGGGG
>NZ_VKHT01000939.1 GCF_014141535.1 Streptomyces alkaliphilus
GTCCGGGGCCGAAGTACTCGCGCGGGTACGTTCCCGCGGTCCCGATGTCCGTCCGGGGCTCCGCCGCGTTCGCCGCGGCGATCGCGGCGGCGGGATCCACGATGCCCGCGCCCAGGTCGTCGTCGCGCTCGGAGCCCGACCCGCCGGCGGTTTCCACGAGCAGTCGGCGGATCTCGGCGGGGCCCAGTTCCGGGTGGGCGGCACGCACCAGGGCGACCGCGCCGGAGACGAAGGCGGCGGCGGCGCTGGTGCCCCATCCGTGCAGGTACCGACCGCCTGGCGAGGCGATCACCACGTCCTTGCCCGGGGCCCCGACGGTGGCGTACCAGCGGCGGGTGGAGAAGGGCGCCCGGGCACCGGTGCGGTCCGCGGCGGTGACCGCGATGACGCCCGGGTAGCCGGCCGGGTAGGAGACCGGGTCGCCGTCCTCGCCGCCGTTGCCGGCGGAGGCGACCACCACCACCCCCCGGGCCAGCGCGTGACGGATGGCGGCGTCCTCCTCGGGGTCGGGGTGGGCGGTGGGGCTGTCGTCGCCCAGCGAGAGGTTGATGACGTCGGCGCCGTTGTCCACCGCCCAGCGGATGCCCTCGGCCACGGTGCTGCCGTCGCGCCGGCGGTGCTCGGCACGGGCCGGGTCCTCCTCCTCCAGCAGCACCCTGACCGGCAGCACCATCGCCTCCGGCGCGACCCCGATGACACCCGACCCGCGGTCGGGGCCATGGCCCCGACCGGCGATGATGGCGGCCATCGCGGTGCCGTGTCGCGCCCACTCCGGGTCGCCGGGCCGGGCCCCCTCCCCGACCAGATCGGCGCCCTCCAGGACCGCGCCGTACAGGTCGGGATGGGAGTCGTCCACGCCGGTGTCCAGCACGGCGACGGTCACCCCCGCCCCCCGGGTGGTCTGCCAGGCGGCGGGGGCGTTGACGAAGTCCAACGCCCAGCGCTGTTGGTCACGGATGGCGTCGGCGGCGGCGGGGGACGCCCCGCCCGCCAGGAGCGCGCCGGTGAGCAGCGCCACGAGCAGTGGACGACGGCCGGGACGGATCACGCGGTGCCTCCGACGGGGAGTACGGCCACGGGTGGCGGAAGGGGACGGTGGACGGGAGGGACTGCGGGAGCCGCGGAGGGAGCGGTCCTCGCGGCGTCACCGGCCTCGGCGAGGCCGGCGGCGGCCCGGCGCAGCCGGCGTTCGATCCGATCGGTGATGCCGATCGCCTCGTGACCGAGGCCGGCCAGGGCGATCGGGCTGTCGGCCCCCTCCTCCACGGCCTCGGCGGCGGGAAGGGGGGTGGGGACGGCACGCCCGTCGGCGAAACCCGAGACCGCCCATACGACCACCGGTACATCGGTCGGCGCCCGCAGGGTCCAGGTGGCCCGCTGGTCGTCGCCGAAGCCGGTGGCGGCCGGGTGCGGCCCCGATCGGGGGCGGGGCAGCAGGTCGGTGCGGGTGTCGAGTCCGTCGGCCTCGATGTCGCGGGCGAGGTCGAGCATCCCGGCCGGATCGGCCTCGGTGAAGACCAGGCCGACCGTGGTGACGGCGCTCTGGGTGTCGTCCACGTAGGTGGCCCGCAGCAGGCGGTGACAGCCGACACCGGCGAGCAGTTCCTCCAGCGCCGGGTCGAAGGCCTCGGCGCAGTCGGAGTCGGGGGCGACCACGACCCGCGACCAGTGCCGGTCGGCCCCGCCGGGGCCGGCTCCCTCCCCGGCCAACTCGCTGGGGAAGATCGCCTCGACGGGCAACTCGCGCCACAGCGAGCGGCTTTCCTCGAAGAGGTGCTCGGCGGAGTCGGTTCCCGGGGTCGCGGCGGTGAGCCACACTCCGGCGGCGGCCCCGCCCAGCAGGCCGGTACCGAGCACCAGACAGAGCACGGCGAGGATCAGACGTCCCCGACGCACCGGCGGCGGGGCCGGGCGAACGGGGTCGGGACGGGGCGGCTCGGTGAGGGGCGGCC
>NZ_VKHT01000094.1 GCF_014141535.1 Streptomyces alkaliphilus
GGACGCGACCGGCGCCGGTCGGAACGGGCATCCGACCGGCGCCGTAACCGCGGCGGGAGCGCCGCGGTCGGGTCGGGGTCAGCCGATGGGCAGGCCGCCGAGCAGGCCGCCCTGGCCGCCGGCGAGCGGGCCGCCGCCGGGCAGGCCGTCGATCGGCACGGCGATCGGCAGGCCCGCGCCGCTCGGCTTGGGCAGGGGCAGCCCGTCCTTGGGCAGGTTGCCGTTGGCCAGGCCGCTGCCGGCCAGCGCGCCGACGGTTTCCCCGAGCACCGCCGCACCGCTGCCGGCGGCCCCGCCGACGGTCTCCTGCGCGGCCGGGGTCGCGCTGCGGGTCGCGGCGCCCAGGACCTTGCCGGTGGCGGGCACGGCGGTCTTCACGGCCTCGCCGGCGGCCTCGCCGGCGAGGGCGGTGCCCTTCTGCATCGCGCCGTCGAGCGCCTCCCCGGCGGCGGCGCCGTCCAGGGCGCTCAGCCCGCCGAGGTCGCCCTGCGCGGGCTCCAGGGCGTGCGCGACCCCGGCTGCTCCGGCGACGGGTGCGGCGCCGGCGGCGATCACCAGCGCGGCGCGGGCGATGTGGCGCTTGAGGGGGTGGGACATGATGCTCCTTGGCGAGAGATGCGCGTTCGAGGACAGATGCGGTTCGACGGGATAACCCGATCGGGCGCGTCCTGCCTATCGCCGAAACCGGTGCCGAGGTTGCGGCCTGTCGGGGTAAAGTATTGGTAACGCTCTGTAATTATCATTTCTTCTACCTCGATGGGAATCCGAACGAGGGAACCCGGAGGCGCCGCCTTGACGTGCGGGCGTGTCCCGGGGCGACCTTCCGGGCCGGGGGCCAACGCCGCCACGCGATCCGAACCTCCGTGCCGGCGGGAGCGCCACGGTCGGCCCCGCGCGGGGCTCCGGCCCCGCCTCGTGGCGCGCCACCCATGACAAGGGGTAACCGGAAGGGGATGGAAAGACATCCTCCCGGCGGGGGTTCCGGCACCCGGTAGCGTGACCCGACATGCACGCACTACCCCACTCCACCGGAACCGCCGGCGCGCCCCTGGACCTCTCGGTGGACGCCGCCGAACTCACCGCCCGCCTCGTGGACATCCCCTCGGTGAGCGGGGACGAGAAGCCCCTCGCCGACGCGGTGGAGGCGGCCCTGCGCGGGCTGCCCCATCTGCGGGTGGACCGGTACGGCAACAACGTGGTCGCCCGCACCGCCTCGGACCGCTCCGAGCGGGTGGTGCTCGCCGGGCACCTCGACACCGTCCCCATCGCCGAGAACGTCCCCTCCCGGCTGGACGCCGACGGTGTGCTGTGGGGGTGCGGCACCTGTGACATGAAGTCGGGGGTCGCCGTGCAGTTGCGGATCGCCGCGACCGTCCCCGAGCCCAACCGGGACCTCACCTTCGTCTTCTACGACAACGAGGAGATCGCCGCCGAGCACAACGGTCTGGGACACCTCGCCGAGCACCGACCCGAGTGGCTGACGGCCGACTTCGCGATCCTCCTGGAGCCCTCCGGCGGGGAGGTGGAGGGCGGCTGCCAGGGCACCCTGCGCGTCGAACTCCACCTCACCGGCAGACGCGCCCATTCGGCCCGTTCCTGGATGGGGGAGAACGCGATTCACGCCGCCGCCCCGGTGCTGGCCCGGCTCGCCGGGTACCGGCCGCGCCGACCGATGGTGGACGGCCTGGAGTACCGGGAGGGCCTGAACGCGGTGGGTATCACGGGCGGGGTGGCCGGCAACGTCATCCCCGACGCCTGCGTGGTCACCGTCAACTACCGTTACGCCCCCGACCTGGACGAACCCGCGGCGCTCGCGCACGTGCGGGAGGTCTTCGCCGACTGCGACATCGCGGACTTCGTCGTCACCGACCACTCGCCGGCCGCCCGCCCGGGCCTGGAGCACCCGGCCGCCCGTGCCTTCATGGCGGCGGTCGGCGGCACGGCGCGTCCCAAGTACGGCTGGACCGACGTGGCACGGTTCGGCGCGCTCGGGGTCCCGGCGGTCAACTACGGGCCGGGCGAGCCGACCCTGGCGCACCGTCGGGACGAGCGGGTGGACACGGCGGTGGTGCGCCGGTGCGAGGAACGCCTGCGGGCCTGGCTGACCGGTCCGACGGGGGAGTGAGTCGCTCCGACGGCGACGCGTCACGCCCGAGCGGGGCGTGAAGGCGTCCGGATCCGCCCCCGGGGCCCGGTGGGGGCGCGCCGGACGGTCCCCGCGCGTTCACCCGCGCGTAGCGGGCCCCGCCGGTGCGCGGCGTAGGCTGCCGGAGATCCCCTCGTGCCACCGGGGGCCGGACCGTCGGCACGGGTGGATCGACCGTACGGCAGCGAGGAGCGGATATGAGCAGCGCGAAGCACACCCCGGGGGACACCCCCGACCCCACCGCTTTCCGGGACGCCGTCCACCGGCGCGAGCAGCACCTGGGCCCGGTCGTGCGCCGTCGCGACCAGATGGTGCCCGGCACCACCGACCAGCGCCTGCTGGACACCCAGGGCCCCTCCGACTGGCTGCACGAGGACCCGTGGCGGGTCATGCGGATCCAGGCGGAGTTCGTGGAGGGCTTCGGGGCGCTGGCCGAACTGGGTCCGGCCATCAGCGTCTTCGGGTCCGCCCGCACCGCGCCCGGCAGCCCCGAGTACGAGTTGGGGGTGCGGATCGGTCGCGCGCTGGCCGAGGCCGGCTACGCGGTGATCACCGGTGGTGGTCCCGGCGCCATGGAGGCGGCGAACCGGGGCGCCCTGGAGGCGAACGGCGTCTCCGTCGGCCTCGGGATCGAGCTCCCCTTCGAGCAGGGGATGAACGAGTACGTCGACCTCGGCGTCAACTTCCGCTACTTCTTCGTCCGCAAGACGATGTTCGTGAAGTACGCGCAGGGCTTCGTCGTCCTGCCCGGCGGGTTGGGGACCCTGGACGAGCTCTTCGAGGCGCTGACGCTGGTGCAGACCGGCAAGGTCACCCGTTTCCCCATCGTGCTGGTCGGCACCGACTACTGGAGCGGCCTGGTGACCTGGGTGCGCGAGACGCTGATCGCCCGGGGCAAGGCGTCCCCGAGGGACGAACACCTCTTCCACCTGACCGACGACGTCACCGAGGCGATCGAGCTGGTCACCAAGGTCACCCGCTGATCGGCTCCGGCCCGCGCCGCGGCGCGGGCCGGGCCCGGCCGCCCGTGTCGGGCGGGGCCGGTGGTCAGGCCAACCCGCGCCGCGCCACCCGCGGCTCGCGCCGCCCGGCGATCGCCGCCACCATCTCCACCACCTGCCGGGTCTCCGCCACCTCGTGCACCCGGTAGACCCGGGCGCCCAACCAGGCCGAGATCGCGGTGGCCGCCAGGGTCCCGATCAGTCGCTCCCGGACCGGCAGGTCCAGCGTCTCGCCGACGAAGTCCTTGTTGGACAGGGACACCAGCACCGGGAAGCCCGTCCCCGTCATCTCGTCCAGCCGCCGGGTGGCCTCCAGCGAGTGTCGGGTGTTCTTCCCGAAGTCGTGGCCGGGGTCGATCAACACCGCGTCCCGCCGCACGCCCAGGGCCACCGCCCGTTCCGCCAGCGCGGTGGTGCGGGCGATGATGTCCGCCATCACGTCCGGGTGGGAGACCCGGTGCGGGCGGGTGCGCGGCGCCGCGCCGCCGGTGTGGGTGCACACCAGCCCCACCCCGTGGCGGGCGGCGACCTCCGCCAGGCGCGGGTCCGTCCCGCCCCAGGCGTCGTTCAACAGGTCCGCACCGGCCTCGCAGGCCGCCTCGCCCACCTCGTGCCGCCAGGTGTCCACGCTGATCACCACGTCCGGGTGCCGGTCGCGCACCTCGGCGACGAAGCCGGCGGTGCGGCGGATCTCCTCGGCGGCGTCCACCTCCTCGCCGGGGCCCGCCTTCACCCCGCCGATGTCCACGATCGCCGCGCCCTGGTCGATCGCCTCGGCCACCCGCTTGAGCGCCGGCTCGTCCGCGAAGGTCGCCCCCCGGTCGTAGAAGGAGTCCGGGGTGCGGTTCACGATGGCCATGATCACCGGTTCGTCCGGACCGAATTCGCGGGTTCCCAGTCGCAGCATGCTGCGAGAATACGGCGGCCGTGACACGATCGACGGCGGCCCGGGGCGGTCGGCCCGGGGAGGGACAGGGGAGACGCGGCGATGTTCTGGTGGTTGATGGCGGCGATGGTCGTCGTGGTCGGCGGGGTCACGCTGGCCGTGCTCGGCAGCGGTGACGGTTCCGGCGGGCCGGTCTCCGGCGGATTGCCGGACGCCGAACCCGACCGACCGCACGACCCGTTGCCGGCCGACCGGCCGGTGGCGCCCGCGGACGTGGTGGCGATCCGGTTGCCGGTGGCGCCGCGCGGCTACCGGATGGCCGAGGTTGACGAGGTGCTGGACCGGCTCGCCGCCGAACTGGCCGAGCGGGACGCCCGGATCGCCGAACTGCGCGCCGAACTGCGCGCCCGACCGGTGGGGGAGCGGGCCGCCGCGCACGCCGAGGCCGGCGGGACGGCGGGTCCGGGCGACGCCCCCACCGGCGCCGACGGAACCGCGGGCGACGGTCGGGGCTGAGGGGTGGCACGCCCGGGGCGTTCCCCCGGGACGCGGGGACGCCCCGGGGACCCGACGTTCAGCGCCCGAGGAAGCGGGGGGGCCGCTTGGCGACGAACGCGTTCACCGCCTCGCGGTGGTCCTCGGTCGCCCCGGCCCGGGCCTGCAACCGGCCCTCCAGCTCCAGGGTCTCCGCCGCCGTGTGGGTCGCGCCGAAGGCCATCGCCTCCTTGATGCCCGCGTACGCCACCGTCGGCCCCCGGGCCAGGTCGCGGGCGATCTCCAGCGCCACCGTCGGCAACTCCTCGTCCGGCACCACCCGTTGCACCAGCCCCAGCCGCTCGGCCCCGGCCGCGTCCAGGGTGCGCGGGAAGTACAGCAGGTCCGCCGCCCGCGCCGGGCCGACCAGGCGCGGCAGGGTCCACGACAGACCCGAGTCGGAGGCCAGGCCCACGCCGGCGAAGGCCGTGGTGAAGCGGGCCCCCGCCGCCGCCACCCGGTAGTCGGCGGCCAGCGCGAAGCCCATACCGGCGCCCGCCGCGGTGCCGTTGATCCCGGCCACCACCGGCTTGGGCATCTCCAGGATGGCGCGGGTGATCGGGTTGTAGTGCTCGGCCACGGTGTCGAGGGCGGCGCCCCGATCCCCGTCGCCGGAGTCGCGGGCGGCCAGGGTCCCGGCGTGTTCGCGCAGGTCCTGCCCCACGCAGAAGGCGCGTCCGACACCGGTGAGCAGGACCGCGCGGACCTCCGGGTCGGCGGCGGCGTCGAGGAGGGCGTCTCGCAGCGCCACCTTGGTGGCGGTGTCCAGCGCGTTCATCGCGTCCGGACGGTTGAGGGTGATGGTGGCGAGGTGGTCGGTGAGGTCGTGGAGAACGGTGTCGGCCATGGGGAACAGCATGGCGCACCACCCCGATCGGGGGAACGCCGGCGTGCCGACCGGTCGGTCACATCCGCTCCCGGGTCGATCGGGCGGGATCGGGGAGTTTGCCGGATTGCCGTGCTTTTGCGAGTGCGTGTTGTCGAAGGAAGATCCGTCGGGGTTGGTCATCGACTCCCCCGATGCGGGATAATGAGCGGGAAGCAATCTGTTCGAGGTCGGCGACGGATCGATCGCCGATTGCGATGAGCTGGTTTCAGGAAGGGGAACGAGCATGGCGGCCATGAAGCCGCGGACGGGCGATGGCCCGCTCGAGGTGACCAAGGAGGGGCGGGGCATCATCATGCGCGTTCCGCTCGAGGGTGGCGGGCGGCTTGTCGTCGAGCTGACCCCCGATGAAGCGGTGGCCCTGGACGAGGAGCTGAAGAAGGTGTGCGGCTGAGTCCCACCGTGCCCGGTAACCCCGTGTGCCCGCCCCGGAACGTCCCGCGCGTTCCGGGGCGGTGACGTGTCCGCCCCCGATCCGCGCGCCCCCACCGGTCCCGGCGTCCCGGCGCGGCCCGGGACGGCTTTCCGCGCGGGAACGGTCGCGCGGCCCCGCCTCAGCGCCGGGCGGCGCAGAGCAGACCGTCGCCCACCGGTAGCAGGGCCGGTATCAACTCGTGGTTCTCCCGTATCGCCCGCAGCAGCTCCCGCAGCCGCCGTACCGAGGCGGGCGGGGCGGCGGTCGCCATGGTGCGTCCCTCGGCGAAGACCCCGGAGAAGCAGACCAGGCCGCCCGACCGCAACAACCGCAGCGACTCCTCCAGGCACTCCGGGTAGTCCCGCCGGTCGCCGTCGCAGAACATCATGTCGTAGCCCCCGTCGGCGAGCCGCGGGAGCACGTCCAGCGCCGGACCGGGGATGAGGCGCGCGCGGTTGGCCGCGAACCCGGCCGCGCGGAAGACCTGTCGGGCCACCTGCTGGCGATCGGTCTCGGTGTCGATGGTCGTCAGCACGCCGTCCGGACGCATCCCCTGGAGCAGATGGAGACCGGAGACGCCGGTACCGGTGCCGATCTCCACCACCGCCTTGGCGTTGGTGGCCGCGGCCAGCAGGCGCAGGGCGTCGCCGCAGCCCGGTGAGACGGGTCGCACGCCCGCCTCCGCCGCCCGTTCACGGGCCCGGGCCAGCGCGGCGCCCTCGGCCGAGGCGGCGTCCGGGGTGCCGTAAGCCTCGGCGAACGCCCAGCTGGTCTGCCGATTGCCGGTAATGGCCTTCTCCCGTCCCCGTCCGTCAGGCGCATCGACTGTATCGACTTCCCGGGGGAACCGGATGCGCGGACCACGCGTTGATCCCTCCGGGAGGGCGGGGCCCGCGTGTCGGGTCGGCGTTCCCGCACACCGACGGAACCACCTCGGCGGGACACCGGAAGCGATACCGGAGGAAACCCGGCGGGGCCGGAGAGGCCGGATGGACCGGCTGGACCGGAGAGGAAGGTGCGGTGGATGCGTTCGACGCGGAGGGCCGGGACCCCCGGCCGGCACCCCGGCCCGGGGGCCGTCGGGGTGCGCACGGTCGTTTATCCGGAGCTGACAGGGCAGGTGGCTATGGTAGGGAACCCGCTGGACACCACCAGAGCCGACAGGGGAGGTGCGGCCGCGTCCGGGGTCAGGGAGGCGCTGAACCGTTTCCTGCGGCCCACCGATCGGCCGAATTCTGTGACCGAGATCGCTGACCGCAGCCAGAACGCCCCCGTCGAGGTCCCGCCGGCGGTGCCCGGTGCCCGCGTCCCGGCGGAACGGCGTGCCGCCGGCGCCGAGGGGGCGCGGGCGGGTGCCGCGGTCGCCCCCTCTGCGGAAACCCCCGCGACCGGGGACGGGAGGGCCGGGGAGAGCGCCCCGGCACCGACCACCGCGACCTTCGCCACCGGCCCGGAGTCCGGCGCCTGGTCCCCGCCCAGCTGGGAGGAGATCGTCAGCACGCACAGCGCGCGGGTCTATCGGCTGGCCTACCGCCTGACGGGCAACCAGCACGACGCCGAGGACCTCACCCAGGAGGTCTTCGTGCGGGTCTTCCGCTCGTTGTCCACCTACACCCCCGGCACCTTCGAGGGGTGGCTGCACCGCATCACCACCAACCTCTTCCTGGACATGGTCCGGCGCAAGCAGCGCATCCGCTTCGACGCGCTCGGTGACGACGCGGCCGACCGTCTGCCCAGCCGGGAGCCCTCCCCCCAGCAGCACTACAACGACACCCACCTCGACGCCGACGTGCAGCAGGCCCTCGACACCCTCGCCCCGGACTTCCGGGCCGCCGTGGTCCTGTGCGACATCGAGGGGCTCAGCTACGAGGAGATCGCCGCGACCCTCGGCGTGAAGCTCGGCACCGTGCGCAGCCGCATCCACCGGGGACGGTCCCAGTTGCGCAAGGCGCTGCGCCACCGCTCCCCGCGCGGACGCGTGCGGCAGCCGGTCGCGGCCCTGGCCGGTGCCGGGGAGGGCGGAGCGGAGTGACCAGCGAGCACCATCTCGGCGACAGACTCGCCGCGTTCGTCGACGGGGAACTGTGCATCGACGATCGCGAGCGGGTCCTCGCCCATCTGGCGACCTGTGCCGGCTGTCGTGCCGAGGCCGACGCCCAGCGCAGGGTGAAGAGCTATTGCGCGGGCAGTGCCCTGCCGCCCCCGCCGCCGGCCCTGCTGGCCCGGCTGCAGGGGCTGTCCCTCCCGGGGCCCGACGCACCCACCGGGGAGGGGCCGTTCGCCGGTCCCGGCGCCCCCCCGTTCTCCCGACCGCGCCTCCCGTCGGCCGGTCCGGCGATGCCGGCCGCCGCGCCGCGTTCCCTGCCGGCCGCGGACGGCGCCGGCGTGCTGCGCCCGCCGGGCCACGGTTTCCGCATCCACCGTCCCGAACCGGTGCGGGGGCGCGGCCCCCGGCGTCTCGCCTTCGCCGCCGCCGGGGCGTTCTCCCTGGCCGCCGTCGCCATCGGCGGGGTGCTGGGCGCCGGGGCGGTCGGCTCACCCGGTGTCCCCTCCGCGTCCGGACCCACCCCGGGGGCCTCGGTCGCCGCGGGCGGCACCACCGCCCCCGCCGCCGGCGCCCGGCCCACGGCGGCCCGGGAGGCCCTGCGCGGGGTGCTCGGCGCCGGAGCCTCCTCCCGTTCGGGACAGCACCGGCTCGACAACGCGCCCCTGGCCGGTGGCTTCCCCGGCCCCACCCCGTACGTCGGGTCGTCGGTTTCCCCGGACCCGCCGACTCCGGTCCCGACGCCGCCGCGGTCCGGCTTCGTGCCGGTGGCGCGGGCGGTCACGGTGCCGCAGCCCTCCCCGTTGCCGCTCCCGGTGGTGGCGGACATGTTCGCCGACCTTCCCGGCTCCGTCGATCCGTACCCGGTGTTCCCCTCGGTCCCGATCGGCTCCGGGTCCCTCGGGTCGCCGGTTCCCCCGAACCGTGAGGACGCCCTCCGTGACCCGATTCCGGAGCATCCGCTGCCCGTCGCCACCGCCGGTCACGGTGGTGTTCCGAGCCCCCGCTGATTTCCCCGCCGCCACCTGATGTAATCCAGGGTGCGGTGCGCCGCGCGGAGACCCGACCGGAGGGGGCTGCCATGGATGAGACGAGGAGCGGCGCCGAGCCGTTGCACGGTCGCGACCCGTACGGCACGCCGCCCTACGGTCCACCGGGGCCGTGGGCCCCGGCCCCGCCCGTACAGCGGCCCGGCGCCACCC
>NZ_VKHT01000940.1 GCF_014141535.1 Streptomyces alkaliphilus
CCTCACCCCCGAGCGCAGGGCGGGAACGCACGGCGCCCGCCCGCCCCAGCGACGCCGGGGGCGCGACGCTCGGCTTCGTCCTGGCGGTGCTCGCCGGCGCCGGGGCGGCCGTGGGAGCCCACCGCCTGCTCGATCAGCCCGTCGAGACCTCCGGCGTCATCGGCGGCTTCGTCCTCCTCCTCTCCCTGGTCACCCACACCATCGGCGCGCGCGGCGCCGGCCCGGACCCCGCCACCGGGGGACGGATCACCGAGACCGCGCGGCAGCGCCGGGCCGAGGTCATCGCCCCGCCGGAGACCGAGCAGTGGCTGCGCCGGGCCCGTCGCGCCGCCGACCGCCTCGACGCCCACCGCGAGTTGGCCGCCCGCCGGGACGGCTCGGATGCCCTGGCCAACCTCCTCTCCGACAGCGCCGCGCACGCCCGGGTGGCCGCCGACCAACTCGTCCGCCGGGCCGAGGCCGTCACCGCCATCGACACCACCGTCGCCGACGGACCCGAGGCCCGCGAACTGCGTGGGGAACACCTGCGCCTGACCCGGGAGATCGAGTCCCTCCCGGAGGGGCCCATCCGCCGTGCCAAGGAGACCTCGGCCCGCGCCGTGGCGGACCGCGCCGCCTCCCGTGAGCGGCTGGAGGAACTGCGGGGCGTCCTGATGGCCGAACTGGAATCCCTCGCCCTGCACCTGGAGACCGCCGCCGAGCACGGCGGTGCGCTGCTCTCCCTGCGAACCGCCGGTGACCTGGCCGCCTCCACGCTCGACCTCACCCCCCTCACCGCCGAACTGGAGGCGGTGCGCGAGGGGCTGGATCGGATGGACTCCCTCACCCGCGACCTTCTCCCCGAACTCCCGTCCTCCTGACCGGACCCGCCGCCCCGACCGGCCACGTCGGTCCGCCCGCCGCCCCGACCGGCCGGCCTCAGCGCCGGGCGGCGCGCAGCACCTCGGTCAGGCGCGGCGGACCCTGCTCCGGCCGCCGGGCCCACCGCGAGCGGGCCACCACCGCGTACCGCTCGTCGTCCACCGGGCCGCCCCACAGCACCGGGTCCCCGGACAGCGGGACGGTCATCCACGCCGCGACCAGCGGACGTATCGCCTCCTCCAACGCCTCCGCCGGCACGCCGCCGGCCCACGGCAGCGGCTCCGCGCCCTCGCCGTAGGGAGAGGAAGGAGCGGCCGACTCCGCCCACCGCCCCTCGATCAGCACCAACCGGCCGCCCGGCCGCAACAGGGACACCCAGCGCCGCAGCGCGGCCAACGGATCCGGCATCGTCCACAGCAGGTGCCGCACCACCACCGCGTCCCAGCCGTCGCCGGGCGTGACGGGCGGTGCGCCGGGTATCGCGTCCGCGTGGCCCGGATCGTCGGCCGGTGCGGCGGGTCCCCGCACGGGTGGGTCGGCGGCGTCCCCCACCAGCACCTCACCGGCCAGCCCGGCGTCCGCCAGCTTGGCCCTGGCCGCTCCCACCATCGCCGGCGACAGGTCCACCCCCGTCACCCGGTGACCGGCGGCGGCCAGGAGTACGGTCAGCGAACCGGTGCCGCACCCGAGGTCGAGCACCCGGGCGGGCGGCTCCGGGACCCACCGCGCGAGCAGGCGCGCCCAGGCCGCGCGGGTGCTCTCCTCCCACAGGCCGTGATCGGGCTCCCGGTCGAAGGTCGGCGCCGCGGCGTCCCAGTAGGAGGCCACGACGGATGCGTGCGTCCGCAGGGCTGTCATGTCGTCATGCTGGCACCCACCACTGACAATTCCCGGACGAATGCCCTGGGATCGGACGCCCGCACGGGGTCCTCCCGCCCTCAACACCGAACTCCCAAAGGGAGTTCGCACCACACCGTCTTGCCCGGCGAGCCGGAATCGGCGTGCGGGACGACACCCGATGCCGAGGACAACAGCGCCACCAGTGACAGGCCCCGACCACTCTCCGCGTCGGGGTGCACGGCAGTGGGGG
>NZ_VKHT01000941.1 GCF_014141535.1 Streptomyces alkaliphilus
GGGGGCAGGCGCGGGGTCGAAGAGGGTGCCCATGGCCGCGAGGACGGAGGGGGTCACCCGGTAGTACACCCAGGTACCGCGCCGCTCGGAGGTCAACAGACCGGCCTCGCGCAGCTTCTTCAGGTGGTGGCTGACGGTCGGCTGCGAGACGCCGACGTCGGAGATGTCACAGACGCAGACCTCCCCCCCGGGGTGCGAGGCCACCGCCGAGAACAGGCGCAGCCGCACCGGGTCGCCGAGCGCCTTGAACATCGCGGCGGCGCGCTCGGCCTCCTCGGCCTCCAGGGGCCGCTGGGCCAGCGGCGGGCAGCACGGGACGACATCCCCGGCGGGCGGGGTCGCGCCGGCCCCGGGGCCCGTCGAGATCTGCACGATGGTCATACCCCCATGGTGTCACCCCGGCTCCCGAACGCCCCCGGGCTCGTCGGCGTCGGAGCACGACGACTCCCACTCCCCTATTCGATGAATGTCAATATTGACATCCGTCGATGCAAGGACAACGATGGCCACGGAGGCATTGATGCACGTCGATACCGGCAGGTGGAGCCCACCTTCCGGGAGGGAGTTCCGATGAGTACAGCCGCAGCCCGGGCCGTCACCACCCCGGCGGCCGCAGTGGCCACAGCCCTCGACCCGGCGGACCCCGGCGACCGCCCCGTGGTCGTCATCGGCGCCGGCCCCGTCGGCCTGGCCGCCGCCGCCCACCTGCTCGAGCGGGGGCTGCGCCCGCTGGTGCTGGAGGCCGGCGACGGCCCCGGCCACGCCGTGCGCGGCTGGGGACACGTCCGGCTCTTCTCCCGATGGGCGGAGGTGATCGACCCCGTCGCCGAGAAGCTGCTCACCACCCGGGACCCCGGATGGGTCCGCCCGGACGACGCGGCGTACCCCACCGGCGCCGAGTGGGTCGAGCACTGGCTCCGGCCGCTCGCCGACGCCCTCGGCGAGAGCGTGCGGTACGGCACCCGGGTCACCGGCGTCGCCCGCGCCGGACGCGACCTGACGGTGGACGCCGACCGGGCCGCGCAGCCCTTCGTCGTGCAGGTGGAGCGGACCGACGGCGGCGAGGAGCGGATCACCGCCCGGGCCGTGCTGGACGCCTCCGGCACCACCGGCACCCCCTCCCCCCTGGGCGCCAACGGTCTGCCCGCCCTCGGCGAACGCGCCGCCGCCGACCGGATCGCGTACGGCATCCCCGACCTGCGGGACCCGGCCGTCCGCGCCCGGTACGCCGGCCGCACCACCGCCGTCGTCGGCTCCGGCGCCTCCGCCTTCACCGTGCTGGCCGCCCTCGCCGAACTGGCCGAGGATGTCCCCGGCACCCGGGCGGTGTGGATCCTGCGGCGCGGACTGGGCGCCGACACCTTCGGCGGCGGGGAGGCCGATCAACTCCCGGCGCGCGGCGCGCTCGGCCTGCGCGCCCGGGCCGCCGTGGAGGCGGGCACGGCGACGCCGCTGACCGGCTTCCGGATCGCCGCCCTGGAGCGCGCCGACGACGGCACCGGCCGACCGGTCCCGGTCGCCGAGGACGGCCGGCGGTCCGAGCCGGTGGACTCGGTGGTCGCCGTGACCGGTCTGCGCCCCGACCTGTCCTTCCTCTCCGAGGTGCGACTGGGGCTGGACGAGCGCCTGCGGGCACCGGTCCCGCTGGCCCCGCTCATCGACCCCAACGTCCACTCCTGCGGCACCGTGTACCCGCACGGCGCGGCGGAGTTGGCCCACCCCGAGGGGGACCTGTACCTGGTGGGGATGAAGAGCTACGGCCGCGCCCCGACCTTCCTCGCGATGACCGGCTACGAGCAGGTGCGGTCGGTCGCCGCCGAGTTGGCCGGGGACCGGGAAGCCGCACGGCGGGTGGAGTTGGTACTGCCCGAGACGGGGGTGTGCGGCGGCTCGGGGTTGTTCGACGAGCCGGCCGCCGTGGAAGGGGCCGACGGCGTCGAGG
>NZ_VKHT01000942.1 GCF_014141535.1 Streptomyces alkaliphilus
GTCCCGGCCCGAACCCCCCTCCAACCGCTCGCGCACCCACCGGGCGTCGGGCCGGGACCGCGGGTCCTTGTCCAGACAGGCCCGCAGCAGCCCGAGCAGTTGCTCCGGGACACCGTCGAGGTCCGGCTCCTCGTGCACCGTCCGGTACAACACCCCGGCGGGCGTGCCCTCGCCGAACGGCCGACGCCCGCCGGAGGCGTGCGCCAACACGCACCCCAGGGAGAACACGTCGCTCGCGGGACCGATCCCACCGGCCCGGGCCTGTTCCGGGGAGAGGTAGCCGGGCGAGCCCACGATGACGCCGGTCGTGGTGAGCGGTGCCGCGCCGGTGGCCCGGGCGATGCCGAAGTCGATCAGGCGGGGCCCGTCGAGAGCGAGCAGGATGTTGGCCGGCTTGACGTCCCGGTGCACCAACCCGGCCGCGTGCACATCGGCGAGCGCCCCGGCCAACCGTGCCCCGAGCACCCGCACCGCCCCCGGCGGCAGGGTCCCCCGGGAGGCGAGCACCTCGGCGAGGGAGGGCGCGGGAACGTAGGCGGTCGCGAGCCAGGGCTCGGGGGCCGAGGGGTCCGCCGCGATGACCGGTGCCGTCCACCGCCCGGTCAGGGAGGCCGCCAGTTCGGCCTCCCTGCGGAACCGACGGCGGAAGCCGGACTCCTCCGCGTACTCGGCGCGGATCAGCTTCAACGCCACCAGTCCGCCGCCCGGCCCCGAGGCCAGGTAGACCACGCCCATACCGCCCTCACCGAGCCGCCGCAACAGCCGGTACCCGCCCACCCGAACCGGATCGGTGGACGTCAACTCCCGCAAGATCCCTCCCTCTTCACGAACCGGACGGGTGGAATCCGATCACGCGGGGCCGAGGGGGACGAAGCGGCCGTCGCGCACCTCGTAGAGGTGGGTCTCCCGGCTCCCGAGGTCACCGGCCTCCGGGTCGAACGCGTACTCCCCGGTGACGCCCCGGTGCGTGACCTCGCGCAGCGCTTCGGCGAGCCGGGAGCGAGCGGGCGGCTCGTCCCGGCCGGCGGCGGCTTTCTCGATCCCCCGCAGGACGAGCCCGGCGGCGTCGTAGGCCTCGGCCGCCCAGTAACCGGGCTCGGCGTCGAACTCCTCCCGGTAGGCGGCGACGAAATCCTCCGCGCCGGGGGTGGCCGCCGGATCGATGAACGAGGCGATCAACCGCCAGCCCTCCGCCGCGTCGCCGGCCTGTTCGATGAACGCCGGGTGCAGCACCGCCTGCGGGGCGAATCGCGGCCCGTCGAACCCGGCGGCGGCCAACTCGCGGGCGACGGCGGCGGCGCTCTCCGGCGGGCCGGCGAAGACGAAGGAGTCGATACCGGCGTCCAGCATGTCGGCCACGACCGGGGCGAACCCCTCGTTCTCCCGGAGCCCGGGCGGCACCACCCGGGGGTAGGGCGTGTGCCCGTGGTTCCGCTGTGCCACCAGAGCGGTCACGGATATCGTTTCGCCGGCGCTCACCCCGAGGGAACGGTCCTGGAGCAGCCCGGGCCGCTCGACTGCGGCCCCCTCGGCCAGGTGCGCGCCGATCGGCCAGGCCAACAGCAGGTCGGAGGGGCCGGCGCGCAGCAGGACCCGGCTGCTCTCGCCCCCCATGGCGTCCGAGGCCAGGGTGGTCCGCCCGGAGGAGATCATGACCAGGGGCAGCAGCGCGTCCTCGCACACGGGCAGCGCGGCCATCGCGGCCCCGTCGGTCGTCGGACCGAGGACGGCCACCACGTTCTCGTCCTCGGCGAGTTCACCGGCGGCCCCGGCCGCCCCCGCGGCACCGCCCTCGTCCTCGGTGCGCACCACGATCTCGAAGGGCGCGTCCGCCCGGGCGTTGTGATGGGCGACGGCCAGCCGTACCCCCCGTTCCTGTTCGCGTCCCACGGCCCGGTCCCGCCCGGTGAGATCGGCCAGGACCCCGAGGGCGGGGCGGGCC